>NZ_JBNNMG010000108.1:0-7951 GCF_050272555.1 Lysinibacillus sp. NPDC047702
ATGATGTTTTTCGTGTAATCTTATCCATGAGATTGGTCCTTTTTATTGGATTTGGATAGGTTACTACCACCAAACCATTATAAAGGACTTTTTTGCGCTTACATGTAATTACAGAAAATTACGATTAATTTGAATGAGACATTATTTTAATGCGATGCTAGTGATATTAAGTGTATCAATTATTTTTGAAAAAACACGCCCAGATCGTAAACATATTTATAATTCATTAATGGCTTTAGAATGGCAGCAACCAAATATAAAAGGACAATATTCAGGTTCATCTGCTGAAATAACACCACTTTTGACGCAAAAATTTAGCTATCCCCTTGTGAAGCAAGTAGGGAAAGAGAACGTAATGGTAGGTGAGATGTATGTGGATAAAAAAATAATCAATACATCTTCATCGATGAAAATGAACTTAACGTCAAAAAATTCTTCTTCATCTTCGAGCCTAAAATCGACAAATGAATTTGAAAAATTTAGCTTCAATTTACCCGAGGATCCTCAAACAGGGAAAGCGACATCATCCCAAATCAACAATGGCGTATGGAAAACGTTAGAAAAATTACCCGAAGGAACCGTTGCAGAACTGGCGTTTTCTACAACAACATTTATGGAGCCTAAAAAGTTGATGAAAATGCTTGAACCATACGATGTGGAAGTCGTTTGGATGCCTGTATATACAGGTGAATTCAAATCCTTTGATTCATTTTCAACTGGTGAAGGTAGTGTTAACCTTACAATTTATGATAGTTTCGGGCTATCAGGAGGGCTGAAGGTTAGTGATGATTATTTAAAAATTTGGGTAGGTCAAAATTTAACGCAAGTTGGTGTTAGAGATAGTCAGCGTTTTATGCTAGAAAATATGGAAAAGCTACTGAACAATGAAAAGAAAAGCTATATCGAGGATTTTCTTGGTTTGTCAAATTTGCAAGAACGTTATGATTATTTAAAAAAGAATGGTTTTCAGGCTTATGGTGCTGTGGTGACAGGACCAACAAAGAACTTGTTAAAGCTGAGATATATAGAAGGCATATCTAATCAGAAGCTTGGGAATGTTGAGTTTTGGAATTGGTATAATAACTGGTAATAGAGGGAGTTGTCTCTGACTTTTTGAGGCAGCTCTCTCTATTGGCTAAAAACTAATTTTAGTAAACCTACGCAAAATAATCGCAAAGGCAGCACCAATTAGTGCAAAAATGGTATGTAACAGGGCGATATAACCAGCACCAATTAACAGAGCTCCAATCTCTGTGAACGAATAGGTACTAATATAGAGTGGATTAATTATATTATTAATAATAGCCCATACAAACACGGGTACAGAGCTGATGGAAAAAACAATCCAAATATTTTTATAAAAAAAATAAGTAAGACAGCCGAAAATTGCGTAGGATACAACAAAGCTTTTTTGATTACCCAGTAAGGATGAATTAATCGCAAACATAAAGGATAAAACGATAAAAATAATATGGAAAAAGCTGATTGTTCTTTTCATTGGTAAATGATAACTAGTTAATTGCTTTGAAGTGGCTAACTGACGGCAATGCTCACAATTCGCTAAATGTTGTTCCACAAACTGTGTAGTAGCTGCTTGGAGCGCAAGCTTATTATATAAAGGTAATAAATCCTCAACTATTGAACATTCCTGTGACAAAGGCTTCCCTCCAATTCTCTTCTTTCATTATACGACTTTTTGAGGAAAATAAAAAAAGCCTTCCGTGAGTTTATTCATTCGGAAAACTTGTACACACACCTTATTATGTTGAGGTTAATACTTCATTTGTGAGAGCTTGAATATCAATATGTGTCTTTTCTTTCACAGCATCCTTCAAAATTTCAGTACGGAAATAATGTACCGTTGCTTTTAAGGGAATGGCTAAAAGCTTAGAAAGAGCTGATTGGTACATATAAACAAACTCTTTGTCAGTGTTACCGCGCTTTAATTCAGCAAAGGCCTCATAAAATTGATCTAGCTTATCGGCAAATTCAAGTAATCGGCCCTCCAACGTGCTATCCTTACCCTCTTTCATACGCTCAGAGAAGACGGCTTGAAATTCCTGAGGGATTTCATTGATAATGAATTTTTCCATCATTTTTTCTTCCACATGTGCAAGCATTTGTTTGAGCTCAGGGCTTGCATGCTTTACTGGCGTTTTAATATCGCCTATAAATACTTCAGCAAAATCATGATTAATGGTCTTTTCATAAAGTGCCTTCCAGTCTACTGTGGCGCCATTCATTTCCTCTAATGTGGCAAAAAACATAGCGTATTGCGATACTTTCCAAGAGTGAGCAGCCACGTTATGCTCTTCAAATTTAAAGCGGCCAGGGCAACGAATAATACGTTCTAGGTCATTTAGACTTGTAAAAAATTGATGGATTCCTATAAAAATCACTCCTTTTTGTTCTATAAGTGCATGTTACTATAAACCTTACCCTCTTTGTATAGATTTCAAACAATTTAACAATGATTCAAGTGGCGTTTACAAAGGATTCACATATGCTTCTAAAGTCGGGCAAGTTGAATGCTATAATGAAGGGGACTGCTAATAAGGGGAGTTTGCACCATGATTTCAATTTATACACTTCTTCTTTATATACATATTGTAAGTGCCATTCTTTCGATTGGGCCATTGTTTGTAGCTTTAACAATTGTTAAGAAAATGCACGCAGCGGCTCATATTGAAATGCCGCCATATATCGAGACCTTTAAGGGGGCTATTACCATTGTCAAGCATTCTGGGCATGTTCTCGTTGCGTCTGGTATTTTATTAATGTGGCATGCTGGCTATCAATGGAATACATCATGGATAGTCCTAACATTTCTTATTATGCTGGCTTCCATTGTTTTTTTGGCAAGAGCATTCAAACCAACTTTAAGGACATTTAATACACCCGCCTATGACCAGAAAAAGTTTGCATTATTGTTACGACGTAAGGCATGGATGTACATTTATTTATTGCTAATTATGTTATGGCTAATGGTTGCAAAGCCTGTACTTTGGTAAAAGAAATACGCACTCATGGTGGAGTGCGTATTTTTTATTATATGTTAATTTATAAAAATGTGTTTGAACATAGATGGACTACCTTCATTTAATCAACATTTGGGAATACGGAAGGAGACAGTTGTTCCTTTATTTAGTGTACTTTCAATGTACAGTCTTTGTCCGTAAATTCTTTTTAGGCGTAAATCTGTATTACGTATACCTACACTAGGGCTGGTCCATTCATTATCGTTACCTGATTGTAATTCATTTAAAATGCTTGGATCTATGCCAACACCATCATCAATTACACTGATTGTGACAAAATCAGGGTCATCTTTAATGCGTATACAAACTGTCCCGCCTTTTTCTTGCTTTAATACGCCATGACGTATCGCATTTTCTACTAAAGTTTGAATGGAGATAGGGGGAATTTCAATATTTATATGACTATCAATATCCCATTCAACGTGTAGTAGTTGTCCAAAGCGTTGTTGTTTAATATAGAGATACGAGTTTACTAGCTCTAACTCTTCCTTAAGTGGAACAACTCTCTGCAGATTCCTCACATCAAAGCTCGCATGTAGGTATTCACCAAAATGATGCAATAAGTCAATCATACGATCTGTATCGATTGTACTAAGTGATGCAATTGTATTTAACGTATTAAATAGAAAGTGTGGTTGTATTTGTGCTTGCAGCCAAGCAGTTTCTAAATGCAATTTTTGATGAATACTGTATTTGAGATCAATTAATGCGCGGCTTCTAACCTTTAATTCAAGAGCATTAATAGGCTTAGTCACATAATCGTTTGCCCCATGAGCGAAGCCAGTGTAAACATCTTCTGGATATTTTCGTGCTGTTAATAATAATATTGGTAATTCGAGTAAGGAATAATGCTCTCGAATCATCTCGATTAATGCGTAGCCAGAAATATAAGGTAGCATAGCATCAGTTATTACTAAATCCCAATCATTGTCTTTTAAAGCCTCTAAAGCCATTTCACTGCTCGTTACAGTTTTAACAGCATACTCGGATGATGAAAATAAACTACGCATTATCGTTAAATTTACTGGATCATCATCAACCATTAAGATTTTAAACTGTTTTTCTGTTATTGAGGACATCATTTTTTCGTCCACTGGAACTGTTGTGTTCTCTTGCTTTATATAGACATGCTCACCTTTTACATTTTCCATTGCTAATGGCAAGGTAAAATAGACATCAGACCCTTTGTTAAGAATAGAGTGGATTTGCAATGTACCTCCATGCAATTCAATAAGTTTTTTAGAAATCAATAAACCAAGCCCAATTCCATCATCATTTTCATTTCCCTGCTCATAAGGGGAAAATAGCCGACTTTGAATCGTATCATCCATGCCTAAACCAGTGTCATGAATATGGATAACAGCCATATTCTTTTCTGTATGTGCACTGATGTCAATAGAACCAGCGTCAGTATATTTAATAGCATTGTGTAAAAGATTAAAGAGAATTTGAATTAAACGCTTTTCATCAGCAACTATATTAGGAAATGATTTAGAAATAGTAGAGTTCATGGGAATTTGTTTTCCATTTGTAATAAACCGAAGCATATCAAAAACCCCGTATACAGCTCCTTGAATGCTAATATTTTTTTTATGAAGATGTAAATCACCTTCTTTTAAACGTGTGTAATCAAGTATGTCATTTAACGTAAAGGACATGCTTCTCCCGATATCAATGAGATGCTTTAGATTTTCCTGATCCTCAGCCACCAGCTTATTGTTAGGATTATCATAAATGGACTGCCCTAAAGTAATCATCTTATTCATGGGATCCCAAAGCTTCTGCGAACTACTTGATAAAAACTCATCCTTTAATTCATCGTCCTTTTGTAATTTAGCCACGAGATCTTTAATTTGTTCTGTATTTTCAAAAAAACGTTTAAACCAGTAACTCGAAAAACCGAGCATGATAAATAAATAGTCTAATGGATAAACAGGTATATCAAAAACATATATAGATTTAATAAGTCCCCATATAATTCCATTTGTTGTGCTAAGAGCTGTAATAGCGATAAAGGCAGAGCTCTGTGTTTGATTTTCAATGAACTCTTTTAGCGCCAATGCAACTACAAATAAAAATGAAGAAGCATAAAGAATAAAAAACAGTAGATTTGTTGTATACAGCCATTTAATAGGTAAAAGTACAATCAAAAGAGTACCTAAAGCATATAAATGAAAGAACAGCTGAAAACATTTTGCATAACGATATTTGACTAATAAAACACGCATGAATTGGACAAAGAAAAAGGAAGCCCCTAGATAAATGACCGACGAGAGCTTAAATGACCAAGCATAATCTAGATGTAACCATTCGAATATGGAGCGATCATAGGTTAATAGTTCATCAGTCAAAGGTAACAGGAAGCCGACAGTAAACAGTAATACAATAGGTTTTCGATAAATAAATAGAAATACTAGAATGCTAAAGAGTGCGAATATAATGAGCATAATTGAAATAGCAGCAAGAGATAGTGTGGTTACCTGTTGATGATGTGTCATAGCTGTTGCTGAGCTAAATAAAACTCTTTTACTGATTGTAGGATTCTCAGGGGTATCAAAGTTAGATACGAGTAGTACTAAGTCCATTTCAGATTGCTCATTTGTAAAATAAATCGTATAAGGAGAAGCTTGCCCCCTATGGTTTTGTGAGTCGGAAGCAACTTTGCCAGACTGCCCAACCAATTTACCATTAATATATAATGCAGAAGCAGTTGATACAGCTGGGATTCGAATAGCGTAGCGGTTATCTGAAGCTGCATTACTATTAAGTAGAATTTTTAAACGATACGTTCCATAGCTTTGTGTTGTTTTTCCTGCATCTTTTATAGGAATCGTTTGACTATTAGAGTAAACAAGAGTGCTATCGTTGATGGTTAAGGGGTCTACTAAATCTGGATAATAGAGCCATTCACCATTGAGCTGAAAAACTTCATCATCAGGTAACTGTAGATCTCTAATATCGAATATTCCTTCATGTGCGACAGGCTGATTACTAGAAGGAAGAAAATATGATAGCCATAGCAGGCGAAGAATTGTCAGAGCAATAAATATTAAAATTATAGTAAGTACACGAGTAGTGGTATTTTTAAACAGCGACATAAGGACCTCCTGAATGGTCTTCTGAATAAGAAAAAGGACTATACTTACCATGCCATGAAATTCAGAAAATGGAAATAAGTAATTCACTTAAAGAATACTTTAAGATACAAAGATGTTCACAATGTCTTAAATATAGTTCTTTTTGAGTTTCAATATATTTCTAAAGTCGGTTAAATTTAATCATTTGTTAAGAATTTTTTAAGAACTATGTCGTATGATGATGGAATAAATATATCAATATTTTATGAGTAAAAACATAGATAAGATTTAACGAAAAAATCATCTCAATGGGAGAAATGATCTATTGTGGGTAAATACAAGTTAAAGTTATCGTTTGTTATTGTGAGTATGATAATCATCGTTGTACTTGCAACATCTGGTGTTAGTATTTGGAGCAGCTACCGAAATTTTAACGACGTTCTTATGCAAAATAAAATAACGATGCAAGAGAAGTATGGAAGGGAACTTTCGGCTATAACCGAAAACTATATACAAGAAAGATTAAATAATCCTAATCAAGCACAGCCCATAGAACCCTATATGGAGCAGCTGGTTGATAACATACATGATGAAAATACGATTTCATTTAGTGCATTTTTCAAAAGTATGATTGTTCCTTTATTCATTTTGTTTGTAATTATTTTGATGGTAACTGTATGGATTGCTTTAAAAATTGTACGACCTCTCCAAAAACTTTCTACTAGTGTAGAAAGGGCAGAAGGGGTACAAGAGCTTGAGGCTATTAATGATTGGTATGATGAAGTACGATCGTTAAAGGGTGTAGTAGAGAATATGGTAATTCTTTCTGAAAGTAAAATATCTGACTTAACGAATCAATTAAACTTAGACTCTTTAACTGGAATTCCTAACCGAAGAAAGATGGATCAAATTTTAAATGATTTAATTTTTAATAGAGAGCCCCATGCAATAGTCTTAATAGATCTAGACGACTTTAAAAGTATAAACGATACATATGGTCATACTATGGGCGATGAAGTTTTAAAATCCTTTGCCAATCATATGCAGAACAACATTGGCAAACAGGGGATGTGCTTTCGCTATGGTGGGGAAGAGTTTATGATCATATTACCTTCCGCTACAGTTGATATCGCTATTGAAGTAGCAGAAAATCTACGAATAAAGCAAGCATTGCTAGATACCGCATGTGGACGGCCAGTTACATTGTCTGCAGGTATCACGGCTTTTACAGCAAACATTAAGAATCCAAACCAGTTAATCTCTATTGCAGATCGGGCATTATATAAAGCGAAACAGTCAGGCAGAAACTGTACCTGTGTCGTTGATGAGCTGTCAGAAAAAATAATTAAATAAAGAAGTTCACCAAAATAAAAGTATGCTAGAAGTTACATTTAGCATACTTTTCATGTTGTTGAAATACTATTATGTCAATGACATCAAGGTGACAAATTAAAAAGTATAGCCCTTTTTCAAAACGGGGGGTTGATCTCCGTTCCGACTGAGTGCTTTCCTGGGGGCGTCCGATGAGCCGCTTCACTCGCGTAGCTCGCTCCAGGGTCTCATCTGTAACGCTGAATCCCCGAGGAGTCACTCAGTCTACACTCCAATCAACCATTGCTCATCGTATTTTCTATTGGCATTTCACAAAAATGTGTAGTGATAAATGGAAGTCTTAACCATCACCATTTTGCACAAAAATGGAGCTTTGATATAACTTTTTCCTTTTGTGAAAGCAGAGGGACAGCAATAAGTGACTTTATGTAAAGTCAAAGTGGTTTTATCCATAAAATGCAGGACAACAACTATAGAATTGTGTCACTATTGTATCCATTTAAT
>NZ_JBNNMG010000109.1:0-7448 GCF_050272555.1 Lysinibacillus sp. NPDC047702
TTCCCAATAGTGCACAGTATGTGATTTAGTATTTGTTGAAATATTACATTTACAGTTTTCGCATAACATTATTAATCACTCCTGTTGAACATTTTTGTTCAATTGGATAATAGCTTTTTATCTTTAAAAACATCACCTATGATTCGTGATCTAAAGTGCACGTTACCAATAAAATTTTCATCCCCTGCACAAAATGCTCCCTGATGAGAGATAACTTCTTCGTTCCATCCGTCATCATTTTCTTCATCATCATAAATACGGACAATATGCCCTGCATATATTTCGTTATCATCTAAATCGTTGTGTCCACTGTATTGTAGTAATTTAAATTCTCCATCATTGGCTTGCTCAACAATTCCAAAACCTAATGCTGTTGCAACTCCATTGAAAGTAATACGTTTGTTTTTTAAATCAAGCCATTCAACTTCTACAATTTCCCCATAACTTAAATGGTTAGGATTCGTAATTTTTGCTCGAAATTTAATAGCATTCACTTATAACAACCACCTTCACAATATTGTTCAACTAACCTTAATTTTTTCAATTCCAAAATGTAAAACAGTTTGATCCCACTCTGGTTCCTCGCCACCATATTCAACCCAAACCTCAGCCATTACCTGATAAGTTGTAGTCTTTTCATCAAAAAGAATAGGTGTCTTACAATGTTCAACAGGAACAGATAAATGTGTTGTTTCACTCTCTTGGACTAGATCATGTTTAATTGCCTTAATCATTTTGCGAAGTGCTTTTTTAGCTTTATTTTTGCTGTCATAGAATGCTTCTTTAACAGCGAAACCCATCATATCCGTTTGAACAGCCTTGTAAATAATCAACTTCATTTCCCCTTCCATCTGAACAAAATTGTTCACCTTTTCAAATAGCCAATTTCTTTAGCGTAGTTGATAATTTCTTGCTGAATTTCATCACTGTGTCCCCAATCACCGCTATTTAAGCCGCCATAACCATGTTTACCATTAGCACTTTCACCTGTGCGAATGAAGAAAGAAAAGTCGCATACCAGCGCCCACAATGTGCCACCGTGTGAAAAGCCTTTATGCGAGAACCCTTCGTATGCATAAACTTCTTCACCTGATCTATGGTCCACTATATAAACGCGTTTTTTTTTCAAAATCATTGAAGCTGTTCGATTATTTGAACCAGAATAGAAGAAACGGCGACCACGTTCTGAAATGAATTTGATCAGATTATTTACTACTTCTAAGCGCTCTTTCTTGTCTATTTTCCTTCACCTCAATTACTGAATATTTTGTTTCGATTAATCATCAAAGACTGATTATGATAGGCTACCATCCCAAAGCACTGCCATTGATTCATGTTTTTCTAACTGCGTAAATACAAAGTTTAAATCCATTAAACTTCCATCTTCATTTGTTCCACGTGCCATACATACTGCGGCGTACACTTCTGAAACAAGTTTCGCCTCATCAGTTAGTTTCTCCAATTCAAATTCATTGCTAGCTACTTCTTCAATATATACTCGAGCAGCTCCCTCTTCATTTCTCGCTTTAATAAGCGCATAATAAGGCTCCGAAAACTCAAAATATTGCAAAGGAATACGTTCCCAAGTACGCCCATTTTCATTATCAATGCATTGTACACCGTATTTTTCAAGTCGTTCAAAATTACATTCTTCATCATCGTTTGGACTGTAAACCAACTCATTTTCCTGCGTGAAAATGTCTACTTGATGTTCTAGTCCCCACATAATTGCGTCAAAATCATCTTCAATAGCAATTGTTTGATACCCCTCAAATGGTTGCCACGCCTTAAATTTGTATTCCATTTCTCCATCTCCTTTACTGGATAAAATTGTTCATTTCCGAACGATGGTATGGATCCTAATAAAGTTTCCGGGATCCATACACGAACATTACCTAGTACTCAGATTAGCTCCCAACATAGACAACGATTACAGGTTCCCATTCGTAATTTTTCATTTCTTGTTTCGCCAATTGTTCTATTTCTGCATCTTCCTCGTCACTCACAACCTTTTTTCCATGCTTCTTGGAATGAATATCTCCTGCAAGAATTTCTAACAAATCTTCGTATTCGTCACTGAAGAAAACTCGGTCATCATAGAGTGTTGTTTCAGTAACCTCGATTTTTTCAATTTCTCCGAGCGTATAAGAATAGTCGCTATTACCATCTGATGAATACATAACGACTAATCTACGTTCTGGATGTTTCGTAACTGCATTAATAAGCTCTTGTTTTTTATCCATGATTATCCTCCTAAAATAAGCTCAACTGCTCATATTTTTGTTTTTTGACAGGTACGTTCACCATTTCAAGCATATCGTGCACCACAACCGCTTCTTTTAATACAGGAGCTGAAACAACCTTTTTAATCGCCTGTAGTTCATCACCTACTAAAAGCACGCTACCTATGACCTTTTTATCTACTGGCTCATTTAGTTGAATTGATATACAGCCATAAAAATCTTCTAACACGGTTGCCTGTTTACCATTTTCATAATGTTTACGTCTTATGAGTGATTCATCCATAATTTCTACGATGTCACCAACCACGGCCGCTTCTGATTCGCCTAAGTGCTCTATACGTTCAAAACAGCTAGTATTCTTGTAAGAACCAACAGGAGCAATATTAGGACGGGTCTTTAAAAATACATCGTAGTAGCCGTTTGCTTTCAGTTCTGTGATGACGTATTCCTCACCAATCCTATAAAAATGCGAGGGAGGCTTAACGACACGAGCTAGATATTTGCTTGTTATTTGTGTTGTCACTTCCGTAGCAGCATCTACTAATTCAAAGCGGCTCTTTTGGTAGGTACCGAAATGAGCACCAGGATGAGGGAATCTGCTTACGTTATAAGCTAATCCACCATGTGGGAAAAGGAAATATTCCTCTCCCGCTTTCAAATTGGTACAGGCACCTGCATCAACGCATATTCCTTTTGCACGTTGTTTAATTGGCATCCTATGTCCCCATTTCTTCTAGATTTTCCGCTTCTAACACGTCATATATGGTGAGCTGATTTTTCAAAAATTCCTCCTCGAGGTCATCCAAATGCCGTTGCCAGCAAGTGAACCCATATTGTCGTACTATGGATTCACCACTTTTTAAAGGTCTGTTACATCTTTTGCAACGACTCATGATGTACTCTTTAGCTGAATTTCTTCGATGATTTCTACGTCATTAGCTCCAAATGTAGGAGAAGGACCCAATTCATATTCTTCCGCTTCCCAATCCTTAATAAATTCATCACGCTCATTAACATAAGTGCCAAAGAAAGGGTCTTGTTCTGCTTGGTAAAATAATTCCCTAATTCTTTCGTCATCCTCTTTTTGCCATACATATAATCCATAATCGGCAACACCAAGATGTCCGCGATCATATACAACAACCTCTAAACCATCTAGTTTGTTATATACATTGATATATCCCTGTATTTCTTCCTCACTAGGTTCTGGACCAACGGAGCCATCATACATTTTTTTAATGTCCTCTGGCGTTTTGCCAGCAGTTCGTAATATAGCTTTAAACATTTTAAACATGAGCAATTCCCCCTATTTTCTCAAAATGGCAAATCATCCTCAGATACTTCAATTGGGCCCCTATTATTTGCAAATGGATCTTCATCTACCCGCGTATAATTCGGATGATTTATAGGAGGCTGATTTTGCTGATAAGTACCACCGTTGCCAAATGAACCTTGCCCAGGCATTGTACCTCCATATTGTGGTTGACTGCTACCAAAGGACTGCTGATTATTTCCAAAAGCTTGTCCACCATATTGAGGCTGTTGTTGTGGTTGATTTGGATAATTAGGAGCGTTTTGTGAACCTCCTCCACCGTTTCGTGATGGCTCTAAGAATTGAATACTATCCGCTACAACGTCAGTGGTATACACCCTTTGACCATTTTGCCCCTCATAACTACCTGTTTGGATACGCCCCTCTAAACCAATTAATGCGCCTTTACGTTGATAGTTTGCTAGATTTTCAGCTTGTTTACGCCATGCTTGGCAAGTAATAAAGTCTGCATCACGTTCGCCGTTTTGATTTGCAAATGTACGGTTGACCGCAACTATGAAGCGGCATGAAGCAATTCCATTCGGTGTGTAGCGTAGTTCAGGGTCTTTTGTAAGGCGACCAACTATTACGACACGATTTATCATTTGTTTGAATCCTCCCTTTTCGTAGCAATGCCTGCATGTAGGTTATTTTCTAAGTACCTTAGTTGCTGCATAGCATAATGCGGACAGTTGCTGTCACTTAATCGCTTTTGTACGTCTTGTAGGACTGGAAGCGGGAACTCATACTCACTTATGAGTTTGTTGATGCGATCTGCTACTTGCTCATTGGTAATCACGCTCTAACCTCCCTACATAAACCTATAACTGCAATATAATCACCAGGCAAAAACTCAATTTTTTTGATGGTTGTAATACGTGCTGAGCTTTCCTCAAAATCGATTTTTTCACCCACTTGAACAGTTCGAGGTTTTGTAACAATACGGAATGGTACGGATTTAACTGGAGCCACTACTCATTCCCCCTTTTTAGTGATTGCTTTTAGCAAAGCCCTGTCGGTAAGCTTGTTCACCGATTGACCTTTAGCTTGTAACGCTTTTATTAAATGATTGCGTATTTTTTGATGTCTGCTCATAGTCATTTCGCCTTTCCTAACATGGCTAGTATTTTCTGTCGCTCTGCTTCAAAGTCCATAGGTGGTTTGGCTGATTCGTTTGTTTCTGGTGGTGTAAGAGAATTATCTTTATGTCGATCTTTAAACCAATCAGGAACCCTCTCTTCTCGACCTTGGCGGTAATTCCCCTTTGAGTTCAATCTTGCCTGTTCAGCTTTGGCTTTCTCTGAATCTGCTTTTATTTGCCGGATAAGGGTTGTTGCTTTTTCACGTAATTTCTTCGTGGAAAGGATATTGGATTTCCAAAATGTATTATTTTGAGACCAGTTGATTAAATACTTGATTTGTTCTTCATTGCGATCATCCCTTTCCATCATCAAGCGGATATGATCTGACCAACTATCCATGTTCGGCAATTTAAAACTAGGGTCATCTTGTAAAATTTTTTCATAGAGCATATAAGCCAATTGATAATGGATGGAGGATTCGTCGTAAACTCGTTTGCGACTTCCACTTTTCTTTTTAGTAATCTCTGTATTTGTAATCTCTGTAGTAATCTCTGTAGTAATCTCTGTATACGTATTACCCTCAGCGGTAATAGGTGTTTCCCGTACGGGCAATACCCTATTGCCCATATCGGTAACACCCTCCTTACCATAAGGGAAAGAACCTGTTTCCTTTTTTGGTAACACCCTATTGCCCATAAAGGTAATACCTTCTAAAAGTCCTACATTTAAACTGATAAATAATACGTTAGATAAGCTAGTTCCATTTTTTGAGATAGTACGAAATTCTCGAATAATTAAGCCTAATTGTTCTAAGCGATCCATTGCTTCTCTGACTTGTTTTTTACTAAAGCCAAATTGGGCTACAAAACTGTCATAGGAACGTTGTAAAGCATCAGCTTTGAACTTCTTATTCATGCCTATCAATCTTCCTGACTCTTCTTCTTTCACATAGGAAGGACGGTACCAATACACAATTTCACTTAGTAAGGTAATGGCAATTAAATCGGGCTTTCCTGTACTTTCCAAGCGAATATTTTCATACCAGGTATGTGGTATCACATTCCCTTCCAAATGCATATTCCCAATTGCATCTACTGTTGAATTACCTGTTGTAAACATTTGGTTTGCCCTCCTATAAAAAGCCGTCTTTTCGCTCACATATTGCGAAACTACCACGTATTTCAGTAGTTCTGTAATGTGGGTAGCGTTGCATGTATGTGAGCACCAGACGCCTTATTTCATCTTTATTTCCTTTTGCCTGGTCAAAAATCCATTGAGGCAATAACACTCTATGTGGCACATAATTCATTGTGCAACTTGCATTTTGATAGCGCGTAAATATTGGATTAAGCTATCCGCTTCTTTTGTTGTTAAAATATCTGAATTTTTATCAGGAATTTTACATTTCTGCATGGCACCGTTATAAGCGGTATTAGGATCTGAGCCATAAGCTGCAGCGACTTCACTCAACAATCTTGCTATTTCGTTAAACTGTTCCTGAGTCCTTAGACCGTTGTTGTTAGGTTGATTTTGTTGTTGCATTTGTTGTTGATTCCCTTGTTGCTGTGGTTGTCCATTGTTATTTGGCTGATTCTGAGGTGGTTGATTCACGTATTGATACTCGTTTCCACTCGCACCATTAGCATCATCATCCTTCTCTGTAGCGAGCCCTAACATAGCTGATAAGCTATAACGCTTCATGTAAGTAATCTGTCCACCAAAATCCTGCATGCTTTTTGCTGCTGGAAATTTGAGTGGATAGGATTTCACATACTCTCCAGATTCATGTAGAAATATGGTTTCGACACAAGCCATCGTTAAACTTCCTTCAACAGTTGTATAGCTGTTCTGTATGATTGATAAATGATTTTGAACGAATATAGGTCTGACAGCATCCAAAATGCCATTGAGATCGGTATACTCAAATGTGTAAGAACCGCCACTTTTAGTACGAACATTCACTTTTGCATTGTGCTTGGGTGTTTGAATCGTAGCCCATGCTTTAGCCAGTGCCGCTGAAATGTTTACATTACTTTCGGAAAAAAGCATATTCTTCCCCCTAGTTGATTTTTTGAAGTCCATGGCTTAAGATATAAATAACTTATTTTTTAAAAATGTCTTTTTAAGGACTGCTGCGGATACAGTAGTCCTTTTTAATTTCATCACCCTTTCACATGTATTAGTGGTTCACCCCACCAAGCAGTTCACAAATTTCCTTTGAGGATTCAGCTAACCAACCTATTTGTGAACTCCTGGGCAGGAGCGAGTTTAAACTCGCAACCGCTTATTCATTTAATTTTTATTAACCATTTCCCGAGCAATGAAGAAATTTCCGAAGCCATCTCTTTCAGGTAACCCATTTTCCTGATAATTGAGAGTAGCAGCTTCAAGAAACATTTCTTGCCCACAATCTCTACAATTTACAGTTTCATCCTTTTCACTCACATATCTCTTACCTTTACTGCCACACTCACACCAATAATAAGCTCTGTAACGTTTAGTACCGTCATCATCAACTTTTATACCAGTGACCCAATGTTCCTCAGGCTGCTGCTGAATTAACTCAGCGATAGGTGTATTCAAAGTTCGTTCGTCATTGATTTTAGGAAGTATCTTTGAAGACGATTTTGTTACAGTAGTCATTTTTTCATTGGACTGAGTATTTTCATTTTTTGAAACTGGTTTTTCAAAATCTATTTTCTTAATAGGAGATTTGTTAATAGAATTGTTGTTATTACCATCTAGGCTATTTAATGTTAAAAAGAAACCTTTGATAATATCGCTCATGTGAAAATCTTGAATGTTTTCTGC
>NZ_JBNNMG010000110.1:0-7226 GCF_050272555.1 Lysinibacillus sp. NPDC047702
TCGCTGTGTTGTTTGGTCGTACTCTCAACTCTAGCGGATACAGATGTTTTTTTGTATTCTTTTTTAGCAAGAACAGATTTTGGTGTTGAGCCCTAATTTTTGTATACAATTAAAAATAAATTTCCTAGAATGGGAAATAGTAGACTAGATGTGAAGGAGAAGATTGAATTTGAGTTGTCCTAATTGTTTAGCAAATGATTCATATAAAAAAGTACATAGAGATGGGTCTGTTGTTGAGATATGTGAGTATTGTAATTCTATTAAAGAAGATACTAATACAATAATAGAATTGATTGTTACACCCGAAAACAACTTCCAAAATAAAATTGAAGATGAAAATGATTTACCTAAAATTGTAATTTACATAGCAATCGTGATTTTTGTGGTTGAGATGATTTTAATAGTATACTGGAGCCAATGACGAGTGCAATTATAACTTTAATATTTTTAGTAATATCAGTACCTTTGGCTATCGGCTACGTTTACAGAAGGAAGGACGGAATGAAACTAAACTTATCAAGAAAAAATTAGTAAAAGCTTAGGTACCTTCATTTTGTGGATACCTGAGCTTTAGTTTTTTTATGATTAAAAATATAACAGTTACCGCATTGTTTTCAACTATTATTTATTACTTCTACGCTGCTGAATCGTAATATACAACCCAATTAAACGATCAGTGGTCATTGTACCATTTTGTAACTCCTTTAAATGTGATTCCTGAATAATGCCATCTTTAACCGCCTGTGCAATAAAGTTTTCTGTTTCAGTTTTCATTGCTGGTGAACCTGGATTCCATGTTTGAGTCATTTTGATTTCCTCCTTTTTATCCTCTACGATTAGTTGTACTTGTCCTTTACTATTAGTAGGCACGTTCAATTTGCCCTCTAACTTATAACCTACAGGCATTTTCCAGTTTGCTTTAACCTCGAAATGTGGTCGATCAATACTACCTACCCAATCGCCACCCCACGTAATACCTAGCTTTTTAGCTATAGGCACCTACTCTGTTTAAAGTATTTACATCATATAAGGATTGAGATGGACCAACAGCAATATCCCAAGCTAGGCGTGATTTGTGATTACTGTCTAGTATCCAGGTAACAATTTGCCCAGGTCTAGTACGCCCCTGAGCATATAGGTAATTCTGGCGTTCCTGTGAGCGATATGTTTCGGTAATGAAGATATTTTTAATGCCCGCTTTAAAACACTCCTGGAACAAAAGTCGGCAAGCTGTTTGTGCTGCAGGTAATAGTTCAGCAAGATCTCGGCATGTTGTTGTTAGGTTGGTCATTGTTTATCACCCTTTTTATCATCGTTTTCCATTTGTAATTGCGATAAGGCATTCGCTAAGAATTTTGGAACACGAATGCCAAGCTTACCTAAGTTTTCAATCATGCTTATACCTTCCATGCCAATTAAAAAGAGAATCATAGCATTTCGCATGAAGTTTCCACTTTCTGTTGCTGTATCAAATTGCACGGCAGCAATAACCATTAAACCCATAGCTGTTTTTTTGATTAAGCCTTTAAACATTTTTTTGCTTTCAGTTTTTTTAAAGACTAAGCTCACCATAAATCCTAGTGTGTAGTCGATAGTCATAAATATAGCTAACGCTTTTATTAGATGGTCAACGCCACCAAAAAAATAAGCGACCCATGCCATTGAGCCGCCTACAAGTGATGTATATAGTGTGTCTGTTTTCATATAACACCTTCCTTTTTCCCAATATAAAAGCCCCCCACCATTTATCTGTGAAAGGCAAATTCCCAAGCGTATCCACAAGTTTATAAACTCGTGGATTTTATTTTTTTATATAAAATATAGTTGTACATGAAATCTAAAATTGAAAATAAATAAGCTGAGCCGGCTAATAATAACGTAGGAGAATCGTATCCGTAATAAATAAAGTCTTGTAAATGTAGATAAAGTAACCAAATTGTTGTAATGACGAAAAGAGAAATGTCGTAAGCCATACTTAGTGGGCGTTTAATCTTTTTTAGAGAAAAGTTAAAAACAACAACTCTAAAAAAAACAAATAGGATTAAAAAAATAAAATAAGCAAATGTAACATAAAAGATTGATGGTTGTATTGATTCGGGTATCTGCATAGGTGTAAAAACCCCTCGATATAATTTACAAATAGTGTACCAATTAGGAAATTATGTGTCTATATCAAGATGTAAAAAGGAGCAAATTTTACATTTTTTTAAAAATAAACTGTAAAAGAAATTTTTGGGGATTTTAGACAATAAAAATAACACTAAGCTTCTACTTGCGTTTTAAATTCTTGCCCAGTAATTTCTTTATACTGTTCTTTTGAAATTTCTCCAAATGGATTTGTTTCTGTTTTTACAGCTAATTTTAATTGATCTGCTATAACACCATTAGAAATGTAAATTTGGTCAGTTTCAGCAACAATTTTCCGGATCTCTGCATCTGTTTTCCAATCGACAGACCAAAGCGGATTGAATTTAATTTCCCATTCAAGTTTATCTGGATCGATGCGTCCACCTGGTTCATTTTCAGCCCACAACAACATGCGGATAAGCTGTTCAAGAAGCGGCTTTTGCTCATTTTCTTGTGCCGAGGTAATACGTGCATAGTAATTCATCACATCATATTGCGCCCCTGTCAACGTACCAGCTTCTTGTCCTTTAATGACGCTCTTAGGCATTCGAGCAGAAGCGGCTATATATTCCCATACGAAATCAAGTAAGTCTTTAAGTCCGGATACAGGTGTTGTTTGCTTGGTCAGAGTTTCCTCTGCTCTAATAATTGCTAATGCTTCTGTACGAAACATGAAATCCATAATCATACTAAGCTCTCGTTTATCCTCTTTTGTTAAGTTTTCCACATCTTTAGATTGATACACTTTGAATGTGAAATCATGTAGTATCTGACCCACAGACCACAAGGAAGTATCAAGCACAGTAATAGCATCATATAGTGTCTCTAACAGCGACATGCCCTGTTCTTCGTCCTCTAATCGCCTCGTTTGGTCATGTAATACACGTGAGTAATGTACAAGAGATTCTGTTTCTACGGCTTGTATACCGCTCCGAGATGCACGATTAATCCGTAAATTTTCCAACTTTCCATAGTTGTTATCAAAGACATCATCATTAATTAATAACTCACTTACTTTCATACTCGAAAACGGATGTAAGTAATCAACTGATTTTAAATTCTCCAACTTTAACGGATCCTGCAAGTCGAATTTACTCTTTTGAGTGACACCCAGCGAGATAAAACCATCACCACGCATACGCTCATACATCCTCATGTTCTTGAAGGCCTCTTTTGCTTTAAGGTCTGCCAACCGCCCCATAATATCTCGAGCAAGTTGCTCATCTTTCATACGTAATGTAAACCAGTGTCTTGTCATATCCTCGGCTGGAATATCAACAATATTTTGTACAATTGGATTATCTGCATACAGACCTGATATTTCTGCATGTGTCAGTTTACGGCGCACACCTGGTACTTGCCGAGTAAGTTTATCCTTTGCACTCGCTTTGCCATGCCCTTGCATAAAGTCCTCTTTATACTGCCTAGCCTGTTCAAGCAGACTCAATATTCATCACCACCTAAAAACCCGCCCATTTTCTAAATCTATCAAGCGGATTTGTATTGTTTGTATATAGTTGATTCAATGCTTGTGTAGTCATATCTACCAAATCATCATGAGTAGCTTTAGGGAACGATACAAGCTCTTCTATTACATCATTCACCCAACGACACATATTTGGATGTGGGAGGTACACGTTACCCGCTTCAAATAACGGTGATACAGCGTGTGCTCTTGCTTCTTTCCCTCCATCAGGATTAACCGGGATAATGCCGGAGATTTTCTTCTGCAGCATTTCAATTACTGCTGAACCGTTTGCTTTGTCCTCAATGTACTTACTTCGCGCTTGAGGCCATTTATCAGACATCGCTTCAATGGCTTTTAATGTATCCGCAAAGCCCATACGTGCATGATGTTGGTCAAGTAAAAAATACTGTGCTTTCTTCCTTGACCATACACCACCTGCTACAAAGTCGCTTGTATCTGTTGCTTTGAAAGTACAATCCCATGACTGTACTTCTTTGTCGAAATAGATAGGTAATACAATCACATTGTCACTTAAGCCCCATTCTCGTTTCTGTTCCTCTGTACGCACGTAATAGCGAATCCATTCACGTTTAAAGATATTACCACCTGCAGGAGCGGGTCTTTGTTGGAAAAGAGAAGCCCATGTTCTAGAACCAACCTCTGCCTTTTTATCCTTTGCCCATTGCTTATCAAAGCCAAGCTCCGGACATAATGGCTCACACCTATTTCTCTGCCTAATAAATCATTTTCATCCTCCGCTATAGCAGGTAAACGTAAACGAATCCATTTACGAGGGCTACGTGCCAGCAAACGACCTATAAGATCGTCCTCATGCCATCGTGTCATGATAACAATAACGGACGCACCATCATGTAAACGAGTTGATAATGTTGCCTCCCACTCATCCCAAATGCTGTCACGTATCGTTTGTGACATAGCTTCTTTCATGTTTTTGATTGGGTCATCTATTATCATTAAATCGGCACCTTGACCTGTAATGGAACCACCTATACCAGTAGAAATCATACCGCCCCGTCTGTCTTGGATTCCCCAATCCTTTGTGGCTGCATTGGATTCAGATAACTCTACATTAAATAGATCATGCGAAAACTCATTGAACTTATTACGATTTAGACGACCAAATTTAGTTGCCAATCCATCCGAATAAGCAGCAGCAATTACCCGCTTATCAGGATTTTTGCCCAAATAAAAAGACGGAAGCGATTCTGTTACCGTCATACTTTTCCCATGTCGTGGGGGCATCTCTATTAGTATGGATAATTGTTCACCATCGGCAACACATTGAAGCACATCACAAATTAATTCAGTGTGTCGATAATGCTCGTAATGACCATGATGTACGTATTCAACATAATCACGATAGAAGCGGCGCGCTAATTCTTTGTCCGCTTCGTTTTTCAATGCGCTCATTTCCTCATCGCTTAGAATTAGCAATCGTTCTCAACTCCTCCAGTGTTAAATTACTTAAATCAACGCCTGTGGTGTTACGACCACCGCACCTTTTATTTCAGAACGTGCTTTTACAATATCTACTTTTAACTTTTCTTCACGTAATCGCTTTAGCTGCTCATCATTTAATAAATCTGTGTATTTTGATAACATCGCGAGGGCTGCCATCTTATCTACAAGCTTTACACTGACACCATCTTTACCCTTTTTTACTTCGCTTACGATTGTTCCATCAACATCATCAGCATTCTTCAAGTGGACATATGTACGTTGATATGTCATTTCCTCGCCTTGATAATCCAGAAGCTGCTGTTTTAATCGAATGATTTCTTCTTTTATACCTTCATTTACCATCATGCGATAAGCATTTCGGTTAGCGGTTATATAATCACATTGATAGGCTTTTTGATAAGCTTTCGTAGCATTGAAGTATTTAACGTAATACATACAAAAAAGCAACTGCTTATCGTTGAGACCGTCACTCTGGACGATTTCAAACTGTACAGTTGCTTGCGATTCCGCTTCTGGTTTAACGTCGCTCCGCTTCGGTTTCTTTTTTACGGAACGTTCCGTATTTTTCGGCTGTTTTGATTGGAACGTTCCATTCGATTCTGCTTCTAATTTTTCATCCCATTTGTCTTTGTTCTTCCACCCACGAACCGTACCTTCTGCGATACCTAATTGTCCTGCAATATCTTTTAGTTTTATATCACCATTTGACGCTTTATATAGTTCGTAGGCTTTGTCACGTTTTGGATCTCTAGCTCTAGCCATATCTCATAATCACCACCACCTCCAAAAATAATTTATTAAAATATTTTCCCTTCACAAAAACTCATTGGTATATAATGAAAACATAAAATAATTTGGAAGAGGTTACAAAATAATGTATAAAGAAGTCACAAAAACAAATAAAAAATAAACTTCTATTTATTGATAATCCTTTCTTGTATAATATTCTTTCTCCTTTATTTCACCATTTGTGTTTTCATTCATACAAAATATATTGATGATTATCCTATAATTCTGTTAGGAACAACATTTGTATTTTTAACGCCTCCTGTATTAACTATTCTAAGTACATACATACTAACCTTAATAGTTTTTAATAAGCACTATATAAATAAGAGAGAACTTTCAAAAAGGAAAGATATATTAGCTCATCTTAGCGTTTTTACAACCATACTAATTAATACAATAGGAAAATTTTATTCTCCTGATGGAAATAATATTGAAACTGAAGGATATAATTGGTTTTTCGAACAAATATTCGATTTTATTAATACAACTATCCAAGATGTAAATTATGTGTATACTTTACCCATTATATTTAGTATGTTGACTTTAATTTTATTAGCTTTAGAGAACACTAAATTTATAACGAAACGTACAAGAAAGATAATGTTGTATCCACATTCTTATCCTTCAATTAATTCTACCCATATAGAAAGAGCTAAACAAATTGTCAATGAAATTGATACCTTGAGAAAAAGTTCAACTCGAAAATAACTTTCTTGCCAAACCCACTATCATCTATAACTTCCTTTAATAAAATACATTAAACCTTTGATGACCACCTACAAGGTTGCCAGTTCGTTCATTCCATATGAGGGGATCAATATGGATCACCTTGTTTAAACTCTTCTCTTGGGTTGTATGGAGCGGATTTATTTTTTTACTGGAATTTTAATTATTTTTATAATGGCATTCCTCCCATAACAATAGGGCTGCCACAAATTTGTGGTAGCCCTGTTTTTGCATATAGATTTGTAGTTATGATTCAAAAATTTAATAGCAAATGAAACTATAGAATAAAACTTTTCCAATTATTACACGTTTGTATAATCCTATCTCTTTCTGCTCTTGCTTTAAGTTCTACTTCATCATAATGAGCTTGTCGAGCCTCTCTACACATGGCTGAATAAATAGATAGATTTGAACTGCCTGACCACTCATGTTTTTCTTTCCCCCATTGCGAGTAATACCACGCCATATTTGTCTCTAATAGGAGTTTATGTGAACTCGAGCGCCTAGGACTAGGTAGGTCTCTTGCTGTATGAGTTGAACGTAAGCCCGAAATATAAAAAAGCGCACCTTCTCGGTACGCACGACGAATGGCCCGCTATCTGGTTTTTTTTTCAGATAGCTGGCTATTTTGAAC
>NZ_JBNNMG010000111.1:0-6060 GCF_050272555.1 Lysinibacillus sp. NPDC047702
TCAGCGTCACAGATGAGACCCTGGAGCGAGCAACGCGAGTGAAGCGGCTCATCGGACGCCCCCAGGAAAGCACTCAGTCGGAACGGAGATCAACCTCTCGTTTTGAAAAAGGGCTATACTTTTTTATTTGTCACCTTGATTTCATTGACATAATATATTTCAACAACTTGAAAAATGTACTGATCCTTTGTTGGATCAGTACATTTTTGATTTATAGCTTACTCACAAGTTCTAAAAGTGCAGTTAA
Source organism: Lysinibacillus sp. NPDC047702 (assembly GCF_050272555.1). NCBI lineage: Bacteria > Bacillati > Bacillota > Bacilli > Caryophanales > Bacillaceae > Lysinibacillus > Lysinibacillus sp. NPDC047702. Next base: position 248 of record NZ_JBNNMG010000111.1, read on the forward strand.
AGAGTCTACCTCATAAGTTGGCGTAACAGTACCAGTTGGAGCATTGTTTTCACGATTAATCCATACATTCCGCATGCCCACACGTGATGAGCCTAAAATATCAGTATTTAAATTATCGCCTACCATAATGGCATCATCAGCTGTAATGCCAGCTTTCTCCATAACATGCTCGAAAATTGAAGCATCTGGCTTTCCTTTGCCAAAGTCTCCAGAAATAATAATATGGTCAAAATATGGCGCTATTTCTGGTGTAATTGTCAGCTTTAAGTTCTGCAGGCTTGGAGCACCATTCGTTAATAAAATGAGCTGATACTTTCCTTTTAGCTCATCCAGCACTGTAAATGTATCCTCATATAAAAATGGGGATACCTTACGTTCTGCCACAAATCGCTCGCCAAGCTCTGCACCTAACTTCGCATCACTAATTCCTAACGATCCTAAGCCCTTTGTCCATGAAGCTGTACGGTACTCTGGTACAATTCCCTTCATCTTTTGGAAGGAATCTGTTGGATCATCAAATGTTCCCCAAAGACCTTCAAATGGGTTAATACCAATTAACACTGTATAATCGTATGTTTCATAGCCCTCGTAGAGCGTACGAGCTTCCTTTCGTACCGCTTCCTCTAGCTCTATCGGATTTACATTATGTATAGTTGCTGCATATTGACAAGTTTTTTCAAAAGCTGTTTTAACCGATTTTTTATCCCACAGCAGTGTATCATCTAAATCAAAAATAATTGTATTAATTGACATTGTGTCAGCTCCTAGCTTCCTTTAATACTGCTTATTTTAGCATATTTTCAAAATATTTAGGATGGCATTTTATGCACATTCCTTCTAAATTAAACAAGCTATGCGTAACCTTACGCACAGCCTGTCATGTACTATTTATTTTTATTACGCAGACGTTCCATCAAGCTCTTTACCTCAGCTTTTTTTTGCTCTGTTTCCTCTAGTAAAATTTCAATATGATAAATGTCGTTAATTTCTTCAATTAACACACGATCACCCACCTGTACTGGCTTATTCATGGCGGATTGTAATATGATTAGTTGCTCCTCTTCCTCTGGATACTTCAAGAAAACTGCATAGCCATCTTCAATACGGTCTAAGGTGTATTTAGTCGAGCTCACTAACAAGTTCCCCTTTCGCATTCTTTAATTGTGCAGCATCTCCATCATTTAACCAAATTTGTTTCTTCGTCCACTTTAAATAATTTTGGCCTTCTCTCGCATCTGTTCCACTTGTCACATAAATAATTTTACCTGGCTGTAATGTCACATTTGGAAATTGGAATACTTGATTCCCCTCTATTGAAATAAGCTGCCAATCTTTTAACGATACTGCTTCACTGCCATTATTTTTAATACCGACAATCTCATCTATTAAATCCTTACTAACAATCTCTACACTTACGGTATTTGGAGGTGTTGTAACAATGGCTCCTGACCATTCTTTTGAATGCACATCATAGTTTACCCCATCTGTGGATACGATAACCGTTCCTGCTTCTGCAGTTGCATAAATCTTACTACCAACAGCTTGCAATCGCTCAACGACTTCAGCATGAGGATGCCCGTATTTATTTCCTTCCCCATAGCTTAAGACGGTTACTTCTGGCTGCACTGCTTGAATAAATTTCTCCGAGCTACTAGTATTTGAGCCATGATGACCTGCCTTTAAAACTGTTGCCTGTATATCATTTTGTAGCATATCTTTTTCTAATGCTATTCCCGCGTCCCCTGTTAATAAAAATGAAACATTGCCATACACTATTTTTAAAACAATGGATGCATCATTATTATCTGTAGCATGTTCATTAGCATTTAATACCTTTACAATAAGATCATCATCAAACGCTATATTTTCTCCTGTTGTTGGAACATGATAAGGAATATTTTTCGTATCAATTAGTGTCAGCATTTCTTCAAAGGTTTGAGATGTATGTACCTTTCCTGAATCATAAAATTGACCAATATCGATTGATTGTAACACAGGAATTAAGCCCCCAATATGGTCAGCATCAGGATGTGTTGCTACAACTATATCGAGCTTGTTTACACCTAGCTCTTTTAAATATGAAACCACCTGCTGCCCTGCCCCCTTGACACCTCCATCCACAAGCATTGTCTTACCATTTGCCGACTCAATGAAAATAGAATCTCCCTGCCCTACATCAAGAAAATGGACACGCATTTCTTGTCCAGCAGTTACTGGTACTTTTTCTGTCTTTAAAGCCTCTGTACAGCCCGCTAATAAAAAAATACAAAAAAGTACTATTATTAATTTTTTCATCTTCTTACTTCCTTTCTATTTTTCTATTATACAAAAAAGAGCAGCTTGGAACTGCCCTCTATTTCTCTTCAGCTAAAATCTCCCCTAAGATGAAACACTCCTCTGTAAGAGATACTCAAATATTTTTTTGGTTTTCAGACGAATACACTCATAAGGCTTTTGCATTGCCTGTTGTACACTAACCTTTTCATCTACTAAAGACTCAACAACCGTAAAATAATCATACAATGCAGGTTTATCAGTATCATCAATAATTCCAGACAATAAGATTGCCTGAGCATTGGCTAATCTGGCTGCCTTTGCTATTCCTAACGGAGCTTTTCCATGTAATGTTTGACGATCTGATTTCCCTTCACCTGTCATAACGAATTGAGCATCTTCTATATGTTGTTTTAATTGAACAGCATCAATTACAATATCAATGCCTGCTGAAAAGCTACTATTTAAAAAGGCTATGAATGCACCGCCCATTCCTCCTGCAGCACCTGCCCCTTTGAAATTATGTAATCGAATGCCATATTGCTTTTCAACAATGTCTGCAAGCTGCTTTAAACAGGTATCAAAACAAGCAATTTGATGCTCTTTAACGCCTTTTTGAGGTCCAAATATAGCTGTTGCCCCTCGTTCTCCGATTAAAGGATTATCAACATCACATGCAATTGTAAACTGGGCTTCAGCTAATCGCGAATCTAGACAACTATTATCAATGAAGGCTAGTTCTAATAAAGCTGACACTCTATCTTCAATTAATGACCCATCCTTTTTTCTAAATTGCAGTCCCAATGCCTTTAACATGCCAATACCAGCATCATTTGTAGCACTACCGCCAATTCCAATAATAAACTTCCTAAACCCCTGATCTAGTGCAGCTTTAATCAACTGACCAGTTCCATATGTTGATGCCAGTTCAGGATTTTTTTCATTATCCTGCAACAACATAATGCCAGATGCCTGAGCCATTTCAATCACACATGTAGTATTATCACCTAGCACACCATATCTCGCCTCTATTTCTCTCCCTAATGGATCAAGCACCTGTGTCGAAAAATAATGACCATTTGTAGCAATAACAAGTGATTCCAATGTGCCTTCTCCACCGTCTGCAACAGGTAACATCACGGTTTTAATTGCTTGGTCTACATCCATGATTCCTGCCTGCATTGCATCAGCCACCTCGATGGCTGACAAAGTTCCCTTATATGAATCTGGACTAATAACGACCTTCATTTTACTCCTCCACTTCATTTATTTAATTTCAGCTTTAAGATGATTATACTTTAGAGCAAACACTCTTGTGAGCGTGAAAAAAGCAATCCGAACAACTCAGATTGCCTTTGCCTTACATTTTATATAATTCATCTAAAAACTCAATTTTTTTATCTATAGCATCTTCAAATGTCATGATATAGGCAGCAGGGTCCTTTGGATTATGGAACTGCGTAATTTTCCCTGTCTCAGGATGAACAAATTTAGAAGAAGCGCCACAGCCGATTCCTAAAATTGTCTGTACCTCTTCCATGATAACAATATTATAGATGCTTTCCTCACCAGCTTTACTATAACCGACATTCTCTAAATTACCTAAAATATTTTTTTGTCGATATAAATAGTACGGAACATAGTCATTTTCCTTTGTCCAATCTTGTGCCATCTGCATCATTTCTGCAACAGTATCACGATCTGCTACTTTGTATTTATCCTTATTACGAGTCATCTCTGATGCACGCTTAAAGGATAGTGTATGGACAGTCAATGACTCTGGTTGCATCTTAGCAGATTCCTCTAAAGAATGCTGGAATTCCTCAATACCTTCATTTGGTAAACCAATAATCAGATCCATATTAATATTGTTCATACCTGATTCACGCGCAAGCCAAAACTTATCAACTGTTTCCTGAACCGTATGATGACGACCAATCGCTTTTAACGTTTCATCTGTATAAGATTGTGGATTAACACTTATACGGTCAATCCCCCATTTTTTTAACACTTCTAGTTTTTCTGTAGTAATCGTATCTGGTCTACCCGCTTCAACTGTCACTTCACGAATTGTTTCATGATATGGGAAGGAATCGTACATCGTCTGATACAACGCATCCATTTCATGAGCCTCAATAGATGTTGGCGTTCCACCACCCCAATAAATAGAAGTGATTTTCATATCGTTGTCCTTCAGCCATTTACCCATTTCTCTTAATTCAATATGCAGCCCCTCTAAAAATGTAGTGACACGGCCCTGCTTTCGGTTGCTTCCAATCGCATATGCGGGGAACGTACAATAGGCACACTTTGTTGGACAGAAAGGAATTCCGATATAAATACTTATTTCCTTTCCAATGTTATCGATATCAGGAATCGTCACTAATTGTCGTTCAACAATGTCTTTTAAGAGTGCTACCTTTTGTGCGGACAGTCGGAAGTCACGAATAAGGATGTCAGCAATTTCTCTCTCGGTCATGCCTGCTTTTCTAAATTTATGATAAAGCTTAGTTGGACGGACACCTGTTAAAATTCCCCATTGCTGTTGCATCCCTGTATATTGTTCAAGCACATCTAAAAAAACATGAGACAGGGCACGTTTAATACGAATATTTAGCTCACGTCCCTCAGCCTGCGTATCATATTTAATATGGTATTCATTTGTAAAATGCTTTCCCTCTATCTCTAATGCTGCTTTTGTAGATAAAGAAAAATCCTCAGTAACATGATGCTCGAAAGATACGGACATGTCTGCTCCTTCAGACTTTACTTTTAGCTTGGAATCCTCAAAAAATAAATTTGCAATATGATTTAATACGCGAATCCAATCCTCAGGATAATTTTGATCTATGTGAATAATTTTCATTTTCTTCGCTCTCTTCTTTCAAAATTACGGCAACCATAGTGTAACAAATTTTTATTAGGTTAAGCAAAGCAACAAATAGAAGTTTTAAATAACAGAATATTCTGTCTAAAGATAGACAATTTAAGTTATTCTCTTTATAATTTTTAGTAAAGGTGGTGTTGATAGTGGTTCTTATAAAAAATAATTATTTTTCTACAGCTCCAAGCTTTATTCACCAACTAGAAATATTATTTCATCACTTTGATTTAGAGCGCTGTGATGAAAAGACCTTTTACATTAGTGTTTTATTAAAATATCGCATGTATAAAGTTCCTTGCGATTTTATTTATATTATGGATCAAGAAGAGATTTACGGTGCTATCTCTATCAACAAGCACTACGAACAGGCACGAAAATTTATCCAGCAACATTTTCGACATGCATTATTGTATTCAGATGAATTAATATTAGCAAAAAATTTTATGCAAACCTTCCATTTCAAGCAAAATGTTCAAGTCTTTGCGAAGAAGTATCCGAAATTTTCTTAAATACTCCTGAAAGAAAAAACAGTAAGCTAGAATACCTCCTCTAGCTTACTGTCATGTTGTTGAAATACTATTATGTCAATGAAATCAAGGTGACAAATAAAAAAATATAGCTCTTTTTCAAAACGAGGGGTTGATCTCCGTTCCGA
>NZ_JBNNMG010000112.1:0-5944 GCF_050272555.1 Lysinibacillus sp. NPDC047702
CGTTTTGTCATCTTAGACACTCCTAGTAAATTGTTAAGATTATTATACTTTATAAACTCCCAATTCACTGTGTCCATAATTTAGACTAACATCATATATAATACATTCCTAATTGTCCCTTTATTTCGCCTTCTTTAGAAATATCAATTTCTTCAGATGTCTCCTTAATTACTATGTCTTTTGCTTCTAAATAAGTGAAATTAGGTAGATTATAAAAAATAATAAAGCCTATCAAAACTAACCCTATTGGATAAATCGTTAATAATAGGTTTGATAATTTTTTAACAACATTTTCCTTGCTAAATATAAAGACTACTAGAAGTAATAGACTAACCAATAAATTAGATAACCAAGTGTTTGTATATTTTACAGTAAATTCATATTTATTTCCGATAATATAAATTATTATCGATAAACAAATATGGATTGCCGCTAGTGCTATCAGTATTATTTTCTTCATTATAGCCCCTCACACCATTTAAATATTATAAGTAAAAAAACTTTTGCCAAGACCATGTATTTTCTTGCCTTGGTGGTTGTGTCCACTCACTCTACATACAGGGAGTGACGTCAAAAGATCAGCAGCTACCAAATTGCCAAAGATTTCAATCCGCACTCTCCATACAGAGAGTGACTTCAAAAAACATCATTTAAATAATATCTTACATAATTTTTACAAATTATAAATATTATTCATTTATCTTTATACTATAAAACTCTTTCTAAATCATCTATTTTTTAAGATTTTCAGTGCGAATCCTTTAGGTCTTTGTGTTAGCCTATGATTCGCACTTATTACTATATACTACTGAGATTACTGAACATTAACTAAGTCCACACCGATGAAGTGGTCTTTAACATATTTTAGGCTATCGATTCAGAAAAAATCATAAACACTTTTTGTCCAAATACTCTATCTCAATACTTTAATTAAAGCGCCAAGCTCTTCATTTCCGTAGCCTGCATCCAAGACCCTCTTGAAAAGTTCTTGGGCAAACATTGGAAATTCATTGTTAATTTTTGCTTCTTGTGCTTGTACCATAAAAAGGTCAACTGTTGTCATACACATATTTATAGAACTCTGTGGGTTATCGTAAGTTTCTGTTTGAATTACTTTGCTCTCAAACTTGATAACCTCACCAATGACTGGTGAAACATGGGCAATCATGGAACCGAAATCATCAATGCGTAGTCCATCTGATTCAAGGATGCGCGCTGCGTGGAAAAATCCTAAATAGGAACCAAACAGATATGAAAGAAAGGCTAGATCTGTAGAGGATGCAGCACTAACTTGCGCTCCAAGATAAGGAACATTTCCAGCTAAGCTTTTTAAAATATGCTCACTCTGTTGATAGGCTTTTAAGGAACCAGATGTGAAAATCGTAGCTTCTGAATTTCCCATTTGAAGTGGTGAAGCCACTATTGCTCCATCAAGATATTCTACATTATGCGCTTGCGCCCATAATTCATTGTCACGTGCTTGTTGAGGGCTACCTGTACTCAATTGGATTAGCACTCGATCTGAGAGAGCTTGTTTGACTTCTTTTGTAAATAGTAAGTGAAGCATTATAATCAGATACACAGATAATGGACACCTCACTTGCACTTATAGCAGCAGCTACACTGGTAGCAAGGGTTGCTCCTTCCTTTATTAAAGGTTCTGCTTTTGCTGTTGATCGATTCCACACTGTCACTTGATAGCCCTTTTTAAGCAGGACCCGTGCTAATGTTGTCCCCATTGATCCCAAGCCAATTACTGTTACATTATTCATCTATTTTCCCTCCAAATATATTATCATTATCTGTATAGTTCTTACGTTTAGTGTTCTATGGTATTGGTGACATAAAATTCTGCTGCAGATAGTTCTTGTCCATTTATAACTACTGTCAGCTTATGTTTACCTGGATAATGCTTACGGGTTGTCAAATCTTTAAAAGAATGCCTTCGTACATAGAGTCGACTTTCTTTATCAAAGATGCGTTCTGTTACCTTAAATAGTTTTCTAGAAGTTGAGCCATTCGCTTTGACAAAATCAATTGCATATTCGACTCGGAGCTTTTGGGGCACAAAGGTGTTTGACTGAATCGAAAATGAAAAACTAAGAGTTTGCTCAATTGCCAAACTATCCTTTTCTAGCGATAAATTATGAACAGCTATATCTGGTGAGGTTTCAAAACCGAATAATAAAAGTACCTCAGAATCTCCTTTTCGCAGTAAACCACGACATCCATGTTTAATAATCCAATCCGTAATTGAATTCTCTCCATGCCATTCACATGCGAGATTTTTCACTAGCTCCGGATGATCTTTGGAAATATCATTCAGATTATTGGCCACACTTTTCTGTACATAAACGGATGAGTCCTGTTTGAGCTGGTTCAATATTGGTAGGATTGGTGAAGGATTCAATTTAAAGGTTTTCAAAGCAGACGCCCATGGCAGCCGAGGTCGACACCCCTCGCTCGCTAACCGTCTGATATGAGGATTGGGATGGCTCGCCCACTTTAACATTTGATCCATCATCCTGTGAGAATCTTTGATTATGAAGGCTCGAACGGCAAACTCTGAACTGGAGAATTGAGTAAATACCTCCAATGCAATCATAGAATCATTCCAATCATCTAGTCCGTTTGCTTCCACAAAATCCGGAAAAAATAAGTATTCCACCCCTTTACATTTTGGTGCAATTTCTATCAAAATGGATAATGCATCACGATAGGATATTGGTAAAGTCATTCGTAAAGCATTACTAATATGTCTAATACGCTGTTTAAATTTTTCTTCTTCCCAATGGTCGTCATAGATTAAATCCATAAACTTATTAGAATCAAATGCAGGAAATTCTATTTTTAATATGGATATAAATTGATTAAAGAAATCAATTGTATATTTACCCTCAAATGTGTCAGCCATGTCCTATCTCCTTTTTTAGTTATCATTTCAACCTAATATGACGTCATCTGTATTTACTATAACTATAATAAGTTCAGATTAGTCGGGATCAGATGTCTTTGCGTAATCTCCCTTGAATCAATCATGGATACAAAACTTTGAAACTCTGATTTAGACTTTAGTTCCTCTACAGCTGCCAATGCACTTTCCATATCGCACCAATAAATAATGTCCGTCCATTGACTTTCATCGGATGTATGTAGTAAAGTCCGCCCTTCAAACCCTGATATTTCATGTTTTAGTACCTTGGTTAGTGCGGCTGAGGCTAGACAAAAACGATGCTTATCGATCCCCTCCTTTAGCTCAAATAAAACAACTTCCATTACATAGTTTTGATGTTCTAGTTCCATATTTTTGTCTCCTTTCATCCTTTTATTGGGGAGGTCAATATCTTCCTGTGTAGATTTTCAAAGCTTCCTAAACATTGACTTCGAGTTTTAATATAAGTGATAATAGTGACAACTATTGGCACTATTAAAAAGTTTTTTGATAGAGGAGGACTTTTTTTATGCACAAAGCGCAATGAAGGTCAATGAGCGTAAGAAGTTTACCATTCAGGAGATGGCGGATGAATGCGGTGTTTCACGCCGAACGATGATTCGTTATTTAATGGAACTGAGTGAATTAGGAGTACCGCTTTATTCCGAAACAGGACCTAGTGGAGGTTATCGTGTTCTACGTGAGAAAGTGCTTCCGCCAATCAGCTTTACCGAACACGAGGCAATCGCATTGTTTTTTGCTTGCCAATCGTTACATAATTACAAAGTTCTCCCCTTTAAAAACGAAGTGAATACGGCATTAGATAAATTTTTTCATTATTTATCAAGTGAGCTGAAGCAAAAGATTGAAAGTATGCAGCAACGGCTTATATTTTGGGTGCCTCCACATGAGTTGGAAGTGCCATTCTTAAAGGAACTACTTGAAGCTGCACTTGAACAGCATGTCATCACAATCAAGTATGAAGCAGCTACTAGTAAAACTAGAAGCATTCAACCTCTTGGAGTTTATACGATGAACGGGCTATGGTACTGTCAGGCCTTTTGTTTCTTAGCAGAGGATTATCGAGTATTTCGCGTGGATAGAGTGAAGGATTTTTCTTTAGCTGCAGACCAAAGTTTAAAATTGAATATGACGAATGAGCACATTAAGGCATGGATTATGCCAGCAAATGAGGATAATATGTTAGACCTTGAGGTAGATTTAACACCAGAGGGAGTAAGGCGTTGTCAATCAGAAGTATGGTTATCCCAGTGGATGGAGCTAGGTGAGGATGGATATGGTACAATTTGTACAAAAATAAACTCTTCATTTACACCATGGTTGGTACATTTTTTTCTAGGCTTAGGCATGGAGGCTAATGTAAAACATCCCCAGATAGTACGTGAACAAATTAAAAACAAGCTACAGGAATTAATCAAACAATACGATTGAAGATTAGAATAATTTATTTTAAATCTAGTGCAAAGCTATAAAAACCAGGTACTTTGTTAAGTGCCTGGTACCTATCCACTTCCTTTACAAATGCTTTTACATCATCTTTACTTACACGATTATCTTTTTGACAAGCACTCAATCCAACGACTGAAATGACCATCAATAACAATAAAGACAACTTTTTCATTATGTATTCCCCCTCGTATATTTGAACTTTACTAAATATATAATTTTTACTCAAAGGAAATTCCCCACCTGTAGTTTAATGATGTAGGTTTATCTAGTTATGTTATTAATAACTAGATTCCATTAAACTCTGTTTTGTTGGTAATTTCATTTATGCCTTGTTTGAATTGTACAACTTCTTTTTAAATTAGTCTGAGGTCAAAATAGATTCGTGCAAAATTAATAATTGAACTTTCGCCATTTTCTTTGGAAATAATCTAATAACTAATAATACCTACAACTATTTTAAATCCCTATTCAAAATAAAATTAGCGCACATAAGTTCAATGAATTTTTTTCTTCCTTCTTTTATTCAAAAAAATAAATAAAACAATACTGATAAATAGTAAAAAACCGATAGTAAAATATATAATTGGCGCATCAATAACAACGAAATAACTGTCTTGCACTTGATATTCCTGATTCGCAAATTGCATTAAATCACCCCCGAAAATTTAGGTTGTCCTATTATCTATTAGTTGGTTTTACATTAGTTTAATTAATCCTTATCCCTGCAACAAAAAAAGCACCTATTAGAGTGCTTTTTAATTAATTATTCTCATTTAGATCATCTGGATAAACAATTGTGTTTAGTACTTCTCCATTTGATTCGTCTTTAAAAATGACTGTAACTTTAAATTTCTCAGAATCTATCCCGCTGAAAAGTTGATAATACATGCCTGTTAATGCAAGTCCCATTGATGCCAAAGCATCAAAACTATTTTCAAACTGTTCTTTATTTACAGTTATCGTAAACTCAGTAAAGGATTTATTATATGTGACATCCTTGATGGAAGTAAAATCTTTGCTAGTTTTAATTTCTTCTATCGTATCTAAAATACTTTTTTCCATCTCTTTCATCATTTCTTTATGAACGGATTTAGACATTTTATAAGTTACAGAACCGTCATCGTTTTTAATGACTTCCTTAACACCTTCTTTTTTTACTTCAGTAATAGCTGACTCGATATCCTGCCCTGCAAAAAAGGAAGCTGGAATTGTAATTTCCACATTTAAAAGTCCTTTATCAACTTTAAACGATTCATCCTTAGTTTCTTCTGCTGCTTTATCAGCACTATCGCTTTTCTTACCACTTTCACTTTCTTTATCTTGGCTACATGCTACTAGTAAAACACTTAATAACATTGCTAGTGGTAATATAAGTATTTTTTTCATTCTTTAATCCCCCTTCTACATAAATATACATAGGTAATAGAAGAAATTCTATTTTTATTTTGTAAGCCCGTATTCAAATAACGCATATAATCACGTAGCACCTCTCGGTACTATAAAGGTATCAATTAAAGGAGGTGCCTTTCATTGCCACAGCAA
>NZ_JBNNMG010000113.1:0-5780 GCF_050272555.1 Lysinibacillus sp. NPDC047702
ACACCACCTTTACCAATAACCAATCGTTCACGCTTTAAAATATCTTGTTCACCTTCATAATAAGTCTCACCAATCAATATCCACTTTCGCTTCTCCGACTTTTTAAACTTATTAATCTCATTTTCTAACCATTTGAGATCCGTAATAATATCCTTTGCGCCTGTTGTTATATTTTCATTGATAATATCAGTATCTGTAACGGCACCCTGGAACGGAAATAAGCCCATGTTCTCACCTCTTCCTAATCAAAACTGAATGTTTCTCCTACACCTATTTTTTCAGCAATGCCAGTTGTAGCATCTGGCGCATCATCATGTTTGTTTTTACCTTCTTTTTGGTATTCAGTCATTGCTTTATAATATTCAGGCCATCTATATCGCCAATCAGCAGGGAAGTAAATGTGATCCATTACCCATGTAGCATTGGATAAAATACGCGCTTGTTTGTTTTTAGATTGGTGAAATGAATTAATTCTTGTTTGATTCGATTTAAATTTTTCCCACAATATCCGTTCCACTGAACGCGAATATCCTCGACCGCCATTATTGGATTCAATATCCGCATTGTTAACTTTTCCTTTGTGTAGCATTTCAGCATTCTTAGGTTCTGTCTCTTCCATCGGTGCCTTTGTATAAAGGACATCAAGTACATATGCTTCGTTATTGAATGTAACTCCATAATTAATTGAGCAAAGGAGATCTTCGCCAGTATCAGCAGTATCAGTATAGTTTTTGATTTCTTTAAATTGCGGAAGCTCGCCATCATATGTTTTAAAGGAACTGTACAAACGCCCTTTTTGGTCAATCGGTTCTTGCTGGTAGTTAGCTGCTGCAATCTCAGGACTCATTGCTCTCGTTTTACTTACATACGACTTGTAACTAAGCACTTCCTCGCAAAGCATCGTTCCGTCATCTTGTAGAGCTTTTAAATTAATATGACGTACTTTCTTACCTTCTTCTTCAAAATGAATAAGCGCTCGTCCTGCTAAATCTTTAGAGGACCAACGCGTCATAATGATGATGATTTTCCCACCTTCTTCAAGGCGAGAAAGCATTGTATTTGTAAACCACTCCCAATGTTTATCTAAAACACTTTCATTGAATGCTTCTTCTGCATTTTTTATTAAGTCGTCAATTATTAATAATGAAGCACCAAAACCTGTTGCAGTACCGGTAGGTGAAGTAGCTAAGTAGTTATTATATCCACCTTCTAAGCTCCATAAATTCATAGCACCATCGCCATGTTTGATGCAAACATCTGGAAAGATATCGTTATAAACGATTGTATCCATATCAGCTTTAATTTCCGAAATACCATTTCGTACAGCTTTAGAGAATGTTGTCGATAGCATTTCGTTGTAAGAGCCTGTCATGATCTTTTCGGTTTGATTTTGACCGAATACCCATTGCGCGAGCATAGAAGCTGTTCGTGATTTGCCATGGCGAGGTGGAACGTTGATTATTAATACTTCATCGTCAGATCCGTAAAAATATTGCATTTCATTACACAGCTCAACTAAATATTGACGATTCTCTTTGTAAAACTTAGGAGCTAACAAATGACAAAAATAAAAGAACTCACGTCTTGCGAGTTCTAATTGCGCTTGCTTTTTCAATTCTTTTAATTGTTCATCTGTCATTTGTCAATCAACTTCCTTAGTTCCTCTGTTGTGAGGTCCTTCATAGGATTGTTAATATTCATATTGCCACTGTGTTCGACTTGCTGCTTATCTCTCCATTCATTCGGCTTTCGATTTTTAAGCCAAAATATTTGAGCAGTTACATCTGGTTGCACCTCTTTTGTGACAACCTTAGTAATTTCTAACCGACCAGAACCATCTTCAACCATCTCTTTTGTTACTTCATCATATCTATAGCCAAGCGCTCTTTTAAGCAAAGCATTTTCGACTTGTCGGTCAATTACTTCCTTACCTCTTTTTAGGGCTGCTGAAAGTGCTGAAAACTTATCTCTCCATGTTCTTAGTGTTGAGTATGCAATGCCCATATTTTGCGATATTTGCTCATCAGTCAGACCATCCCTTGCCCAGCCCTCAATCTTTAATAAACCTTCATCTGTAAGCCATTCACTATATTTCCCTTTGGCTCCACCTTTACTTTTATTCACTTTCCCAATGGCATCACCCCATTACGCTAGTTGCTAAAATTAATAAAGGAGAGGATAAGCTCCTCTCCCGTTTACTAAAACTGTATTGAATCTAATAAATCTGCCACAGTTGCTGCATTTGCATTATCAACTTTTTCTTTTTCATCTAAATTGATTACTATAAACTTAATTATTTTTGAACTTTTAACAAATTCTGTTTTATACCCATCTTCAAAAACAAATAAGTCTGTGCTACCGTATTGCACGGCTACTATATCAATAGCTTCTTTAGGTGAATCTGCAGCAACTTGTTTAGCGATATTGTTATCATCTTCAATTACACACGTTACTAAATACTGTGTCATATTCTCACCTCCTGTACACCCAATCATAAACCAGTAGATGAAATATATGTAATAACTTTTTGCTCTCAAAACCACACCAAACAACCATTCGCGCCTTTTAAAGACTTATACTTTGTAGTTGCTTCCACACGCATTTTTAATATAGTCGTTTGATGCAGTTTTCAAAGCAAAAGAAAAAGCCTCCATCCTAAGATGAAAGCTTTGATATTGTGGTAATTGTCGAGTGCTCACTTGCGACTCGTGGTAGAGCGACACCACGTTATTATTTGTAAAGCAAATTGTGTTTTAGATTTACAGTGCATTTCCGTGCACTTTGTTGCTGTAGTAAGTTTGACTGAATTATGGAAAGTGGACGAAGTTCACATAAAAACCACTCCTTTTCTGTTTTTTAGCCTTTTATATTAATTAAGATACCTAATCTCTTAAAAAATATGGGCCGGCCGTGTTTGTCATGCTCCGAATAAGTTTATGGAGCGCTGGTCGGTCGTCGGTCCTCCTTTCCCTAATATTTAGGTTTTTAAAAATACCAAGGGGGGAAAACCTTACCGCTCTGACCTACCTCCGAGTTTACATCATATTTTTTCTATCACAAAACATGCTACATGTTTTACATTTGTTCCTTTTGTTACATCTTTTACAAGTATTGAATGATAAATGAATTGTATTTACATTTATCTTTGATCTAATCAAGAATTGCCCTCTCCAATACAAATAAAAAACTCTTCAAAGTTAAATGTAACCTTGAAGAGGATGTCTTATGTCTTAATTAATTCTGTCAGAAGTATTAATTTGTGTATATATTTTGTTAATACCCTTCTTAATATCCTTCAAAGAAGCATTACTCAACACTAAATCTTCGGCTTTAGCTAACTGGGTTACGGACACTCTTTGATCTAAAATAAGTACAATAAAATCAATGAATTTTGCCATAACTGTTCGCCTCCATTCTCATCCTTTATTTAGGTGTTCCTAATTTTAACACGTTTTTAAACAAATTCAAAGCAATTTGTTCATTTATCATTCTTGTATTGGCTATTAATAACAGGACAAACCTTCTTTTTCCTTCGCTGTCGTTTTCGGTCTCAATACACAAATTATAATATCCTCTATTCTCTTTTTGGGATTTCCCTCCTTTATAGTTTCGCAACAAAATACAACTTGCCAGATCTTTTTCATCTGTTTTCTGTTGCGCATCTATTTTTAAAATATCCTTATGGTACCTGCTTTTTAAAGTCTTTATACGCTTTAAAAAGTCCTCTTTTTTTGCAATATTTGAATTCTGAATACTTGATTGGATATTTTCAAATAATACACCCAAATCATTTTCGTTATTTATTACATAAGGATTACTTATATCTTCATTACCTTTAAAAGCTATAAGTATATAATCCTTAATTTCAAAGAAATTTATGTAATGTACAGATTTATATCTATTTTTTTTACTAAATAATCTTTTACTCACTTTCCAGTCCTTAATCCAATTTTTAAAATCTATAACAATTTGGCTATCTTCTTTTAAATCATTCAACTCACGAAATGAAAAGGATTCTCCAGGATTGTTTTCTTTATAATATAATTCAAAAAGAAAATCATATACAGCTCTTAAATAAGGAGCTGGAACATAAATTACTGACTTAGTTAATTTAGATAAAAACTTTTTTGAAGTAAATTTGTTCAATTGATCTATATTTATTTCCTTAATCGTATCTCTTTTGAATAAATTTATTATTTCCATTGGTACTTCAATCTGATTTGGTTTTAATTTACTTATTTTGTCATATTTACTATCATTTCTCCATACCTCATCAATTTCATATACTATATTTTTTTCTGAGGTTGTTTTAGTTAATTCAAATAATTGAAAAGATATAATTCCAAGGTTGTTATTTTTTATATTTTCACATCTATTTCTTAAATTATATATAAATTGAGCGTTATTATTTTCATATTTATTTAGAAACCCATATCTAAATCTGAAATCCACTAGAGGGGAAACTATTCCTAGTCCTAAAAGAATTATAACTATACCAACACTCCCACTTAGCGTAAACCTGATTAATTCTATACTATCATTTATCACTGCATTTTGAATATTTACATATCCAGCTCCTACCATCCCTAAAATAATTATTAATAACGAAGCTAATATAGGTAGTATTCCATCCCTAAAAATGTATTCTTTAAAATGTCCCCAACCTTCTTTTTTATATGGTTCCCGTTTTCTTCGTTCTCTTTGTAATAAAACGATTAAAAATAACATTCCAATTAAAATTATTCCAAAATTCACGCCTAAATAGTAATTTGAATTTAAACCTTTAGAAACCAAATATCCCCAACAAGTGGCAATAACGTTCCAGATGGTTTCCATCATTACATTATATTTAAACAAGATCAAAAGTGTTACTACATAAATTAAAGTTACAATAAGTATCTTTCTTATATAGAATTTGAAGTTAAAAATTATTAGTAATACAAGAAATACATAAAAAAGACCAATTATGATTTTCATAAACCCCACCTCTATTTATCGTTCCAATAATAACCACATTATGCCATATCCGCTTACATATAACTATCTTTCATTTTATATCAAAAGCATAAAATACAAAAAGCTTGGAAAAACTCTATCAAATTTCTCCAAGCTTTATCAGTTATCTTACATTATTTCAACATCATCTGACTCAAAATTTTACTTCTCACTCTGAATATGGTTGTACTAGAAAGTTTCATATGTTTTCCAATAGCTCTCATACTATCCCCATCAAGCAGTCTATGCAAGACCTCAATCTCTCGATCTCCATGAACTAACGAAATACGTTTTTGCACCTCATCAACCTTTACCTCATACTCTCGAATACGTTTGTTACTAGCGTACACTCGTCGTTGTACTTCAATATAAACCGGATCGCTTGTCCCACCACTCGCCTTTGGTAATGTTGCCTCAATGCCGTACATAGCCGTTTTTGCCCCGATATAACTGTTGTTATCGATTTTTGCTACTGGCTGTCTTGCTTCTTCGATGGATTCAATCATCCAACTATAATCCTCAATCCACTGTAATAAATTTTCTTTAGTAACTGCCGTTTGCCCTTTTAACATAGTTTTGCCCTCCTATGTGTTATAATGACTTATGTTGACTAGCCTAGAAGGGCATGAACCAATTCGAGCTGTAGCGTGTGATGACGCTGCGGCTTTTTTATTTTTATTTACTGCATAATTTACTCAAAGTGTTCACTACTTTGACTCTTCTCGAATAACAGAAATCAAGTTATAAAACGCTTCTCTTACTCTATTTGAGTGTCTTGTTCCGTT
>NZ_JBNNMG010000114.1:0-5713 GCF_050272555.1 Lysinibacillus sp. NPDC047702
TTGTATATTGGTTGTGTAGGAACTCCAATAATACACGATTTTTCCGATTTGATGCATTTTTTTATACAGTGTCTAATCTGATTTTACAATTCGCCTAATTTTTTTTGAAAGATTTGCTTTGCTTATTATTTCGAAGGGAAGATTTATGTATGAAGTCACTGTTAATAGGGAGATTTGAAGGATATTCAGCACATCATTTTAAGAAGGACTTACTGTCGGGCATCATTGTTGGAATCGTAGCAATACCGCTAGCAATGTCTTTTGCGATTGCTTCAGGTGTCAAACCAGAGTATGGAATTTATACAGCTTGTATTGCCGGTATACTAATTTCTATCTTTGGTGGCTCGAAATATCAAATTGGTGGACCAACGGGTGCATTTGTGCCAATTCTTCTAGGAATCGTTCTTGCATATGGCTACGAAAATTTATTAATTGCTGGTTTGATGGCAGGGATTATGTTGTGCTTAATGGGTATTTTTAAGCTAGGCTCATTAATTAAGTTTATCCCACGTCCTGTTACAATAGGTTTTACTGCTGGTATTGCCGTGATTATTTTTACAGGACAGATAGCCAATTTTTTAGGGCTGACAAATATGAAAAGACACGAGTATTTTATTGCCAATTTAAAAGAAATTATGATGCATATTGGTACTACGAATTTTTATAGTATTGTCACAGCAATTATTTGTCTCGTTATTATTCTATTGACACCGAAAGTTTTACCGAAAGTTCCAGGAGCGTTAGCAGGCATTGTTGTTTCTACACTTATTGCAACGTTCTTTTTTTCAGGACAAGTCGCTACAATAGCAACTGCTTATGGTCAAATTCCAAGCACTTTACCGAACTTTGCGATACCAGATATCACATTAGAACGAGTTCAGCTGCTTATAGGACCAGCCTTTGTTATTGCAATGCTTGGTGGTATTGAATCACTTTTATCTGCGGTTGTCGCAGATGGTATGACAAATAGTAAACATCATAGCAATCGAGAGCTTGTAGGCCAAGGCATTGCGAATATTGTAACACCATTGTTTGGAGGAATTCCAGCAACTGGTGCTATTGCCCGTACAGCAACAAATATCAAAACAGGTGCGGTTTCGCCGATGTCAGGTATTATTCATGGTGTTTTTGTCTTAATCACTTTATTGCTATTGGCACCATATGCTTCACATATTCCTTTAGCAAGTATGGCCCCTGTCTTAATGGTTGTTGCCTGGAATATGAGTGAACAAAAGCATTTTGCACATATTGTGAAGTTGAAATCAGGAGATTCTCTGGTTTTAATCATTACCTTCCTACTGACTGTTTTTACAAGTTTAACACTAGCTGTAGAGGTTGGGCTTGTGTTAGCTGTTGTGTTATTTTCAAAACGTATGAGCGAGAAGCTTGTTGTCACAAAAGTATTACCAGATCACTCATTAAAGCATGAAAAAGTACAATCACATGTTGTTCATCAGCAGCATGATTGTCCACAAATTAGTATCTATACAATTGAAGGGCCGCTTTTTTTTGGTGCAGCGTCTACTTTTGAGCAGGCCATTGCTGCTCCTACTTATCAATCTAAAGTATTAATATTGCGTATGGGTAAAGTACCCTTTATGGACTCAACAGGTGAGACATATTTTGGAAGTATTATTCGGGATTTCAAAATGCAAGGTGGTACCATTTTAATAACAGGGCTACAGGATGAAATGAAAGCAGTGCTTCAGCACAATGGCCTATATGATGAAATAGGTGAAGCTCATTTTTATCCGCATACAGGAGAAGCAATTAATGATGCTTTTAGCTATTTAGATACAAATAAGTGTATAGGATGTAAACATTTTGCCTTCCGTGAATGTCAGGAATTATCACAATCTAAGGAAAAAAGGGATTTAATTGTACAGTAATGGTTAGCATATGAACAAAGGCTTGTGCTTTTCAACACTTTCCATTAGAATAAATGCAATACATGTAAAGACAGTGATGAGGAATAGTAAATTTGTGATTCTTTTTAGAGAGCTAGCGGCAGGTGGAAGCTAGTAGGAAAGCAGATTGAACTCACCTTCTGAGTCTGCCCGCGTGAAGCAACGCGTGCCGTTCCTTCTGCGTTAAGGAAGTTAGAGCCGAGTGTGATCACTAATTTGGGTGGTACCGCGGGAGATACGAATTCTCTCGTCCCTTTCTTAATAAAGAAAGGGACGAGTTTTTTTATTTTTTAAATATTTTGTCAATTCTTATGATGAAGAGCATGACACAATTAAAGGAGGAAAAAAAATGAGTTTTAATCATCAACAAGTCGAAAAAAAATGGCAGCAATATTGGGCTGATAATAAAACATTTAAAACAGTAAATGAAACGGATAAACCAAAATTTTATGCGTTAGATATGTTCCCATACCCATCAGGGGCAGGTCTTCATGTAGGACACCCAGAAGGTTATACAGCGACAGATATCCTGTCACGCTTCAAGCGCATGCAAGGCTTTAACGTACTACATCCAATGGGCTGGGATGCATTCGGTTTACCAGCAGAACAATACGCACTTGATACAGGGAATGATCCCGCTGAATTCACAGCAAAAAATATTGCGACATTCAAACGTCAAATTCAAGAGCTTGGCTTCAGCTATGATTGGGATCGCGAAATAAACACAACAGACCCAGAATATTATAAATGGACACAATGGATCTTTATCCAGCTATATAAAAAAGGCTTAGCCTATATAGATGAAGTGGCTGTAAACTGGTGCCCTGCATTAGGAACAGTATTGGCAAATGAGGAAGTAATTGATGGGAAATCAGAGCGTGGCAGTCATCCTGTAGAACGTCGCCCAATGAAGCAATGGATGCTAAAAATTACAGCTTATGCGGATCGTTTAATCGACGACCTAGAAGAAGTAGATTGGCCAGAGTCTATTAAAGATATGCAGCGTAACTGGATCGGTCGTTCAGAAGGGGCTGAAGTCACATTTGGTATTGATGGCTTAGATGAAAACTTTACAGTATTTACGACACGTCCAGATACATTATTTGGTGCTACATACTGTGTGCTTGCTCCTGAGCATAAATTAGTGGAGCAGATTACAACGGCTGACCAACAACAAGCAGTTGAGACTTATCTAGAAAAAGTAAAAATGAAGTCAGATTTAGAGCGTACAGATTTAGCTAAAGAAAAAACAGGCGTATTTACAGGTGCCTATGCAGTGAATCCGATTAACGGTAAAAAAGTGCCGATTTGGATTGCAGACTATGTATTAGTTTCTTATGGTACAGGTGCCATCATGGCAGTTCC
The DNA here is from genome assembly GCF_050272555.1 of Lysinibacillus sp. NPDC047702. NCBI lineage: Bacteria > Bacillati > Bacillota > Bacilli > Caryophanales > Bacillaceae > Lysinibacillus > Lysinibacillus sp. NPDC047702. Next base: position 3,273 of record NZ_JBNNMG010000114.1, read on the forward strand.
AGCACATGATGAACGCGACTATGAGTTTGCTACAGAGTTTAACTTAGAGATTATTCCTGTCCTTGAAGGTGGAGACGTTAACAATGAAGCATTTACAGGTGATGGACAGCATATTAATTCCGATTTCCTTGATGGCTTAAACAAAGCGGATGGTATTGCCAAGGCGATCGAATGGTTAGAGGAAAAGGGCGTAGGAGAGAAGAAAATTTCTTATCGTCTTCGTGACTGGTTATTCTCTCGCCAGCGTTACTGGGGCGAACCTATCCCAATGATTCATTGGGAAGATGGCACGACAACAGCAGTTCCAGAATCGGAATTACCATTAATGCTTCCAAAAACAGATAATATCCGTCCTTCTGGTACAGGTGAATCACCATTGGCAAATATTGAAGAATGGGTAAATGTTGTGGACCCAGAGACAGGTAAGAAAGGACGCCGTGAAACAAATACAATGCCTCAATGGGCAGGCTCAAGCTGGTACTTCTTACGCTATATCGATCCAACAAATACAGAAGCAATAGCTGATCCAGAATTACTAAAACGCTGGTTACCAGTTGATATTTATATTGGTGGAGCAGAGCATGCTGTATTGCATTTATTATACGCACGCTTCTGGCATAAAGTATTATATGATTTAGGCGTTGTTCACACGAAAGAGCCATTCCAAAAATTATTTAACCAAGGAATGATTCTTGGTGAAGGTAATGAAAAAATGTCTAAATCCAAAGGTAATGTAGTTAATCCGGATGAAATCATTTCTTCACATGGTGCGGATACACTACGTTTATATGAAATGTTTATGGGACCACTTGAGGCGTCTGTGGCATGGTCTACAAATGGTTTAGACGGAGCACGTCGCTTCTTAGATCGTATTTGGCGTTTATTTGTCAATGAAGAAGATGGTGCAATTTCTTCAAAAATTCAAGTTTCAGATGATAAAACACTTGAAAAATCCTATCACCAAACAGTGAAAAAGGTGACTGAGGATTATGAAGGTATCCGCTTTAATACAGCTATTTCACAGATGATGGTATTCATCAATGATTGCTACAAAGCAGATGTTATTCCAGCAGCTTACGCAGATGGCTTCGTAAAAATGCTAGCACCAATCGTTCCACATATTGCCGAGGAATTATGGCAGCTATTAGGACATAATGCAACACTTGTTTATGAGCAGTGGCCAGCATATGATGAGTCTAAACTTGTGGATGATGAAGTGGAAATCGCTGTGCAAGTTGCAGGTAAAGTACGAGCAAAAATTATCGTAGCAAAAGATGCTTCTAAGGAAGAAATCGAAAAAGTAGCACTTACTGACAGCAAGGTTCAAGAGCATATGACAGGCAAAGACTTAGTAAAAGTCATTGTTATTCCAGGTAAGCTTGTGAATATCGTAGTAAAATAATGATAAAAAAGTGTCCGAAATTTTTTTATTAAAAGTCAACAATTTGTATACAATTGTTAATGTAACAATACTTTTATAAAAGGTTGCACATTTTAATTAAAAAAATTAAGACTGAATCTAATATAAACCCTATAAGATAGACACTTTGAAAAAAGTCTATCCTATAGGGTACTTTTGTTTATAATGAGAAAAAAGATGTTGGAGTAGAGTGTAATGACCAAAAGATATTTTACAAAAAATGAACAAAAACAGCTAAAATGTAATCCGAATGTGTTCAAGTGATATGATTCACAAATCGTCCTATATTACATAAAGAAAGAAATAGCTCTCTAGGCAACAAAAAAGCAGTCAATCTTTTTAGATTAACAGTTCTTTAAACTAGAATTTATAAAAGCTTCTGGTAAAGTTCAAATTTATCTAAACCATATTCACTATATCCTAAATCTATTGTATCAATATAAAAAAACATATTTTCTATAAAGTTTTATAGCTGGTTTATTTTCTCCATATACATCCAAACGAATAACTTTTATAATCATTTCTTCGCTATATTGGATAATAAAGTCCATAAGCCTTTTTTCCAATTCCCTTTTTAAGATATTTAGGATGTACAGTAAAAGTATATAACCAATATATCTTCATAATCTAAATTGATATTCCAATTAGCTTTTGAATAACCTAATTCTTGCTCATGTCGTAATATAACAGTGCCAACAATACGATTACTATTTCTAATCACATATAAATTACCTTCCTGTATGCCATTTATTGCAGTTTCTTTTACTGGATAAATTCCTTTTTCCATCCAGGGTAATTTATATGAGAATCAAGGTAATCATTTAAATCATTATATAAAGGTTCAATTTCCTCTATATTATATTTTGTTCCTTTTTCAGTCTTCATAATTTTTCACCTTTATATTTAGTTTGATTACTAAATATAAACATGTTGTTGAAATACTATTATGTCAATGAAATCAAGGTGACAAATAAAAAAATATAGCTCTTTTTCAAAACGAGGGGTTGATCTCCGTTCCGAC
>NZ_JBNNMG010000115.1:0-5482 GCF_050272555.1 Lysinibacillus sp. NPDC047702
CTTAAATTATTTGTGAGGCGAGCAAGCGATAGCGCGCTTAGATTTAAAGCAAAATCTCAATTTCCCCTGTCCATTTTCTTGACATAGTATCAATATACACAAAAGATAATGTATATATATTCAACTCTAAAGATGGTAAATATACTAAGAGAAAAAATCTTAATGAATGAACAAATTGATTTATTACACAATTACCCCAAATATTGTTCTTGATCAATGTTCGAGAAACAAAAAGTTAAATCTGTGCTTTCATTATAAAACATTTAATGACCAGGTAATCACAAAAATTTGTGAGCCTGGTCATTTTTTTATTGCTAAATACAGAACATTAGTTCTATAATGTATACAAACTAATGTTCTTACTTTGAGGAGGCGTAAAGATGGCAGCTAAAACAAAAACACCAGCAAAGAAAAAAGAACCAAAACATTTAGAATGAGACGAGTTTGATTTAGAAGAAATCGCATACACATCGAATGAATCAATGAATTAAAGTACAAGGTCTTTTCTATCTATAGAAAGGAAGAACCACTCTTAGATATAGTCAATAAAATGAAAGCTAACACTAAATTAATTCACATTAAGGATTAAATATAGGAATGTTCAAAAGGTACATTTTATTGATATTTTAAGTATTTCTGATGTTGATTAGTGGAGTGTGATTTTAAATGATGCATGATTGTGGCAACATGAAATAGACAGCGATGATACTGCAACAGGTGAAGAAGATGAGGTATTGTGTTACGCAAGGCAAGCTTTAAAAACTCAAGTTGAAGAATTAATACCTAGATATTTAAGGGGAGAATGAATATGGCTATAATATATTATCCGTTTTCAGAAAAAATATTTCGAGATATTACTAATGAAAGAGTTGATGTAGTTAAAATCGCAACTGGTTTTATGGGAAGTACTGTGAGAGTTTATGAATGCAAAGGTACAGTGATTATACACAGCGAAAATAAAGAATCCAGCCATGCTAGTATTTCAAATGAGAATGGTCAAGTTAAAGAATGGGAAATTAGATATGCCATTGAACACATTTTAAAACGAAATGTTACAGATGTGAGTATACGTGTCAGTGGAACTGGGGTCATTCATATACGCAATAAAGGGGATAGTTCACTTATAAATTAAAGAACGAGACTGGGACATAACAGGTCAAAATCTTAAAAGGTGCGAGAGTTCAATTTTAGAAACGTTGATTTCTCGCGCTTTTCTGGTTTGAAATATTAAAATTTTGCTTTGGAAATATACTTATGTTCCTACCTAAACACTTAGTTTATTGCATCTGCTCGTTATTTGTTTAATAAATGATTTCAATTGGAACCCCAGAAAGTAACCCAATTAAAAGAGTTAATATGGAGTTAAGTTATTTAATTGCAAAAACTCATTTTTAAAATTAAATATCAAAAGAACATTTCTCAATTTTTCAAACTTCCAATATCCCCAGAGCAAAAACCCCACCAAATCAACATTTTTACGCTATAATGTAGGACGAGGTGAAGAAAATGTTTGTAAGTGAGAAACAAATTGAAATCCGCTATGCGGAGACAGACCAAATGGGTGTGGTGTATCATGCGAACTACATTATTTGGATGGAAATTGGACGTACACAGCTTGTAAGTGATGCTGGCTTTGAGTATGCAGCATTAGAAAAGGATGGGTATGTGTCTCCTGTTATGGATTTATCCATTTCTTATAAGGCCGCGATGCATTATGGTCAAGTAGCTACTGTACGAACATGGGTTGAAAAGCATGACCGTCTGCGTACGACATATGGCTACGAAATTTTACATGAAGATGGAACGATTGCAGCAACAGCACAGTCCGTACATATACTTGCACATAAAGATACATTGCGTCCTGTGTCTCTAAGTAAAATTGATCCAGCATGGGATACGAAATATAAAGAAATCGCGCGTGAGGCCAAATAGGAGAACGAAATATGGAAATTTTACTTGCTTTAGGAGCCATCTTGGCTGGACTTGGTGTTGTCCTTGGTGCCTTTGGAGCACATGCTCTAAAAGATAAGTTTTCGTCTCCGTACTATGCGGCAATTTGGGAAACTGCTGTGCAATATCATATGTACCACTCATTAGGTATACTGGGTCTTGGTATTTTATCGAGTGATGCTCTTTTAGGTGCTTCTAGTATGCTTTCTTGGGCAGGCTACCTAATGTTCGCTGGAATTGTGTTTTTCTCTGGCAGTTTATATGTATTAGCTGTAACGGGTGTTAAAAAGCTTGGTGCCATTACACCAATCGGTGGTCTGCTATTTATCATTGCATGGATTCTTGTAGCTATCGCTGCATTTTCATAATAAATAATAACGGGGTTACACCAAATGAATATTCATTGGGTAACCTCGTTTTGTTTTACGTAAAGTTTTAAAAAATATGAAACAATTTGTTTATTCTTGCGTACAACATAGTGATTAGATTATTTTTAATGATAAAATAAGTTTAAATATAGATATTGAAGGTGGGAATTTTTATGGGATTATTAAAAGCTGGAGTTGGCGCATTAACAGGCGTTCTGGAAGATCAATGGCGTGAGTATTTTTACTGCGATTCTCTTTCATCGGATGTACTGGTTGAAAAAGGTGTAAAGCGTTCCTCAAAACGTGGATCTAATAAGGGCAACGACAATATCATTAGCAATGGTTCTATTATTGCCATTAATGAAGGACAATGTATGATGATCGTTGAACAAGGGAAAGTTGTAGAGTTTTCTGCAGAGTCTGGTGAGTATGTGTATGATACATCAACTGAACCATCCATTATGTACGGCAGTGATTTATCTCAAGGTATTATGGAAACCTTTAAGCAGATCGGCAAGAGATTTACATTTGGTGGTGAACCTGCAAAGGATCAACGTGTGTATTACTTTAATAAAAAGGAAATCGTAGGTAATAAATATGGGACACCTGCACCGATTCCATTCCGTGTAATTGATCGTAATATCGGCTTGGATATTGATATTGCCATTCGTTGTCATGGTGAATATTCTTATAAAATTGTCGATCCATTACTATTCTATACAAATGTTTGTGGTAACGTTGAACGTGAATACACAAGAGATGCCATTGATAGTCAACTAAAAACGGAGCTAATGACTGCCTTACAACCTGCTTTTGCACATATTTCTGCAAGTGGAGTACGCTATAGTGAAATCCCTGCACACACAGTAGCACTAGCAGATGCACTTAATAAGGTGTTATCGGAAAAGTGGCTAACAACCCGTGGATTAGCTGTTGTCTCATTTGGCATTAGTTCTTTAAAAGCATCTGAAGAAGATGAAACGATGATTAAACAATTGCAACGAAATGCAGTGATGCGTGATCCAGGTATGGCTGCGGCACATTTAACAGGTGCTCAGGCAGAAGCGATGATTGCAGCTGCAAATAACGAAGGTGGCGCAATGGCTGGTTTTATGGGTATGAATATGGCAGCACAAGCTGGTGGGGTTAACGCTGGTCAACTTTATCAAATGAACGAGCAAAATAAGCAAGTCCAAATGGCACAAGCTACTGCACAGGGTCAAGTGGGGGTATGGAAATGTGCATGTGGCCATGAGAATACTGGGAAATTCTGTTCAAATTGTGGAGGAGCAAAGCCACAAGAAGAGGGGTGGACATGTGCTTGTGGGGTTGTCAACAAAGGCAAATTCTGTAGTGAATGTGGAGCCAAAAAACCTTCAGGCGCTTTACAATATGCTTGTGATAAATGTGGCTGGGAGCCAGAGAATCCTGCGAATCCCCCGAAATTCTGTCCTGAGTGCGGAGATGTTTTCGATGAAAATGACATTAAGTAAGGGGATGACTAGTGATGTCTACACAAGAAGCTGAAAATGTTAAACAAGTAAAGCTTGATTTCGACGCTGAGTGTCCATCATGTAGTGCCTCTATTGAATTTAACCCAGCAAGCGGAAAACTATCATGTCCTTATTGTGGCTATGAATCTGAAATTGCATCTCCAGAAAAAGAAGAAGAAAAAGTTGCCCAGGAAATGGACTTTGCAATGGCTGAAGAACATGGGAATTTTAACTGGGGTGTTGAGAAAAAAACAGTTATCTGTGAGGCCTGCGCAGCGGAAACGATTTATGATGCTTTACAGGTCGCTGATCGTTGTCCTTATTGTGGCTCTAATCAGGTAATGGAGGCAAGTGCAAAAAATACATTGGCACCAAATGGGGTATGCGCTTTTGAAATTACTGATAAGCAAGCAGGTGAGAACTTTCAAAGATGGATTAGAGGTAGATGGTTTACTCCTAGAGCGGCAAAGATAAGTGCGAAGCCTGACTCCTTTAAAGGTGTATATTTACCTTATTGGACTTTTGATACGAAAACAAGCTCAAGATATTCTGCAAGATATGGTAAACATCGTACAGTAACTGATAAGGATGGAAAAACTCAAACTGTAACAGACTGGTATTCAACGAGTGGTTTTTATCAGGAATTTATCGATGATCATTTAATTAGTGCAACAACTCGATATGATCGTAATATGATGCGGAAAATAGAACCCTTTAATCTACTTAATAATAAAGCTTATAAACCAGAATATGTATCTGGCTTTCTATCAGAACGATACAGTATTGGTCTGCAGGATGGCTGGGGCCAAGCGAAGAAGGAAATTCATGATCATTTACATGCGCAAATCACTTATAAAATTCGTAGGGAGAAAAGTGCAGACACTGTATCTAGTTTACGTTTTTCTACCACACATGATGATATTACATATAAATATCTAATGTTGCCGATTTGGCTGTCCTCATTCCGTTACAAAGAGAAAATATACCGTTTTATGGTGAACGGACAAACGGGTCAAGTAGGTGGAGATGCTCCGATATCTCCGCTTCGTGTCACAATTGCTGTCATTCTCTCATTGATTACAATCGCTATTATTTGGTATTTCTTTATGTCAGAATAGTTATAAGCAGTATTCCTGAAGGGTTTAAAACCATGCATAGGAATACTGCTTTTTAATTGGAAATAGTTGGAGAAAGAACATACTTTAGAACCAAGTTGTCATGAAATCGTCCAAAATAATGGGTGAACGAATGAATATTTGTAAGGAAATAGGTGGAATATCTCTAATTATCACGACTTTAACCTTGAACTACAGCATAAGTTATAGTGATAAAGTGAAATCAATTAGAGAAGGATTCCCTCATTTGAACATAGAAATTTTAAATGCGATAAATGAAAAAAATGTATTTTTTCATTCATAGTGTTGAAAAACTAAATGGTCAAGGTACTCTTTGTGAACACTCCTAAGTCAAATGAAGATGATCTCCGTTCCAGGCTACTCGCTTTGCCGCTGACGCTTCGCTTTCGCACAGAGCAAGGCTTCCTGTGGGCGAGAGACGAGCCGCTTCCTGCGCTGAGGGAACGAAGGCTAAGTGCGTCACGTCCTGTGACAACGCCTTCGTGACCAACATCGTGTTGGCCTCAGTTTCTCGTCTGTCTCGCTATCCCACGGG
>NZ_JBNNMG010000116.1:0-5479 GCF_050272555.1 Lysinibacillus sp. NPDC047702
CAGGGGGAAGCCCCCAACTACCATCGGCGCTAAAGAGCTTAACTTCCGTGTTCGGTATGGGAACGGGTGTGACCTCTTTGCCATCATCACTAGACCTATGTATTTTGTTTTGAAGTTGTTTACCTGTCCTTCAAGACAAGAATTATTGTATAATGTTTTCTCACATTGTGCAATACTTTTTTATAAAAAAAAGAATTTATTACTTTTAAAAGATATTTTTGTCATGTAAGAAAAATAATCACTCTGTTATTCATTATAACAATTGTTAAAAAAAAAGAAAACAATTATTTTACACTAACTATACAATTACGTAATAGGAAGAATTAATTTTGAGGAAAATACTTAATTAAACATAAAATAGTACTCAAGTTTAGTTGGGAATTTTTCATTCCCAACTAATTATATTAATGGCTTGTAAGCTTTTAGCTTATTTAAAAATGAATGTATTGCTTCTACCGAAACTATTAAATAGTAGAAAGTGCCATTTTTAGTTGATCAATTTCCTCAAATGTCGTTGTAGGACCAAAAGAAATCCTAAAAAATTGTCGTGCTGCTTCCCATGAATAGCCCATAGATAAAATTGCTTTGGTCCCAGATTCACTGTGAATATCGCAGGCACTTCCTGTAGAAATACAAATTCCTGCCTCATTTAATTTTAGCATAATATATTGCCCCTCCATATTTTCCATCAATACACCGCAAATATTGGGCAATTGACTCTGACAGTCTATTAGCCTGCATGTATCTGGTAAATTTCCCTTGAAATATTCTCGCAATTCATGAAAATGCTGATTGTTATAATGATAATCTTCAATAGCTGATGCAAAGGCAACAATTGCTGGTGTATCTAATGTTCCTCCTCTTAATCCACGCTCATGAGTCACGCCAGGTGTTAATGCGGAAACACGGATCTTTGGATTTAGATAAACAGCCCCACAACCTTTTGGTCCCCCAATTTTATGGGCTGAAATGGTAATAGCATCCACTTGCTGTTTTAACGGGAGTTTACAAAAAGACTGTACACAATCAGCATGTACGAAAATATTAGACATTTTTGCTATCTCTGCAATTTCTTCTACAGGTTGAATAGAGCCTATTTCTGAATTAACATGTTGAATCGTTATGAGTGCCGTGTCTTCGCGTATCACTTCCTGCACTTGCTCCACATGAATACAACCATTTTGTTGTAATGGTAATCTAGTTACTGTAAAACCTAATTTTTCCAATGTATTTAACGCAGCATGTACGGATGTGTGTTCTGCTTGTGATGAAATAATATGTCTCCCTTTTTTCGATGCTAAGGCTAAAGATAAAATTGATATAAGATTTCCTTCGGTACCGCTCCCAGTAAAGATTACTCCATCATTGTTTACGCCAAGTGATTTTGCTACAACAGCTCTAGCCTGTTCAACAAAAAAATTAGCTTGTCCTCCTACATCATGCAAGCTTGCACTATTTCCATAATAACGTTTTGCTACCTCACTATATGCTTCAAGAGCATTTGCAGACATCGGAGACGTTGCTGCGTAATCCAGATATATCATATGAATCTTCCTTTCTATTTTATCAGGTCTTGTTTTCTTTTTTATTTTATGTAAAGATAAGTGTCAAGACAACTGTAAAGAAGGTATGGTTATGGATGTAAAGGCAGACGTACTTATTATTGGCAGTGGAATCGCAGCTCTTCAAGCAGCTCGGCTACTGGCTGAACATTTTCAGGTACAGATTGTTACAAAGTCATCTGTTAATATGAGTAGCTCATATCGTGCTCAAGGTGGAATTGCTGCCGTTACAAGTCAAGAAGATCATCCAACATTTCATATTGCTGATACATTGACTGCTGGAGAACATCATCATGAAAGAAAGAATGTTGAAGTACTTATAGAAGATGGCACCAAAATTATACGTGATTTTTTAAAAGAGGGGTTCCCTGTCGATCGTCAGGCAGATGGAGCTCCAGCTCTAGGCTTAGAGGGTGCACATAGCTATCACCGTATCTTACATGCTGGTGGAGATCGTACTGGCCAGATAATGATAAATTATTTACTTAATCAACTATCATCTACTATCAATATAAATTGCTATGAAACAGCTTTTGAGCTTTTATTAAATACAGCAGGAGAATGTGTGGGAGTGCTGACAAAAGGAGAAAATGGAACAAAACGCTATCTTGCTCATCATATAATTCTAGCCTCTGGAGGAGCAGGTGCCCTCTATACATGTACATCAAATTATGAAACAAATACAGGAGATGGTATCGCATTAGCATATCGTGCTGGCGCTGCCATCAGTGATATGGAATTTATGCAATTTCATCCAAGCTTACTTTGGAGTAATGGAGAGGCAAAGGGACTAGTCTCTGAGGCAGTACGAGGGGCTGGAGGAATCTTTGTTGATGCACAACGTCAACCGATTATGAAAGGTTTACATGCTCAGCTTGACCTAGCTCCCCGTCATATTACAGCATTTGCATTATATAATAAACGAGCTGCTGGACAAGAAACATTTATTGATATTTCAAATATCGAGCACTTTGAAGCAAAGTTCCCTGCAATTGCACAGCTATGTCATGATAACCGGATTGATATACAAAATGGTTTGATTCCTGTAGTACCAGGTAGCCATTTCTTAATGGGTGGTGTTATTGCTGATAACATGGGGAGAACATCTATTTCAAATCTATATGCAATTGGTGAGGTTGCTTGTACTGGGGTGCATGGTGCCAATCGTTTAGCTAGTAACTCCTTGTTAGAAGGAATTACATTTGGACAAAGAATGGCGCAATTCATTATTAAAACTGGTTGCAAGCAACATAATTTCTCTATTGATGTTAAACATCATCGACAACCAATGCCGTTATTATTTACGAAAAATCAATTACGGCAAACAATGATGCACACATTAGGCATAGTAAGAAACCCTATCGATATGCAACAATTCATACAACAACTACCGTCATTAAATTCACTTCTTCAAGTGGATTTAGATGGATTGGATCGACAAGATCTTGAACTTTATATGATGCATATTGTTGCCACCCTAATGGTACATGCAGCCATTACACGAACAGAAACATGCGGAGCCCATATACGCTCTGATCAACCACTAAATAGCACAATATGGGCAAATAAATGGATTATTTTTCAACAAGGACAGATGAAAGTGAGGAATTCATTGTATGAATATCATCAAGCTCGAGGAAATGCTCAAGCAATTTTTTAACGAGGATTTAGGAGATGGAGATTTATCGAGTGAATTCATTTTTTCGGCTGAACAGCAGGGGTCTTTTTCTTTTTACGCCAAAGAAAGTGGAATTTTTTGTGGCGTACCTATAATTGAACACGGATTCCTTCTACTTGATCGGTTCATGGATATTACACTTCATAAAAAAGATGGGGATGAAGTAAATGAAGGGGATAAACTCGCTGTTATTAAAGGATCTCTTCAAAAATTACTAATTGGGGAACGTGTAATATTGAATCTTGTTCAGCGCATGTCTGCTATCGCTACAGCTACAAATTTAGCTGTTCGTGAAACAATCGGTACTAATGCGAAAATATGTGATACCCGTAAAACAATGCCAGGTCTACGTATGTTAGATAAATATGCAGTAAGAATCGGTGGTGCCTACAATCATCGCAATGGTTTATACGATACCATAATGTTAAAGGATAATCATATTGCTTTTGCCGGTAGTATCACTAAGGCAGTACAGGCTGCACGTACAAAAATTGGGCATACAGTTAAAATCGAGGTAGAAATTGAAACCAAAGCACAGCTTGATGAAGCAATTACGGCTGGTGCAGACATCATTATGTTTGATAATCGTAGCCCTGAAGAAATACGGCAGTGGCTTCCAGCTGTTCCCTCACATATTGCTACAGAAGCTTCAGGTGGCATCACACTTCATAATCTGAATAGCTATGCTAAAACAGGCATTCAATGGATTTCACTTGGAGCACTGACACATTCAGTAAAAGCCTTTGATATTAGTGCACTTGTACAAACGAAAGGAGCTAATTCCCTTGTCCATCACTAGTCTATTACAGCAAACGTCACTACTACCAGAGCATTACCGGACATTATCTAAAAATGAAATGGAATCCCGTATAATTGCTATAAAAAAGAAATTAGGTAGTAAGCTTTTTATTCCTGGTCATCACTATCAAAAGGATGAAGTTATTCAATTTGCTGATGCTACGGGTGATTCCTTGCAGCTTGCTCAGCTATCAGCAGCTAATAAAGAAGCGGAGAATATCGTATTTTGTGGCGTACACTTTATGGCAGAAACTGCTGATATGTTAACTAATGAACAGCAACATGTATATTTACCTGATATGCGAGCAGGTTGTTCAATGGCTGATATGGCCGATATTTATCAAACTGAACAAGCTTGGCCCATTCTACAGCAACTTTTTGGCGATACGATTATTCCGCTAACATATGTCAATTCCACCGCTGCCATAAAGGCATTCACTGGGCGGCATGGTGGGGCATGTGTCACATCCTCCAATGCAAAAGATATGGTAAAATGGGCATTTACACAGAAACAACGTATTTTCTTTTTGCCAGATCAACATTTAGGTAGAAATACTGCTTATGATTTAGGTGTTCCACTTGAAAATATGGCTGTTTGGAATCCACATACAAATATGCTTGAGACTGAGCAACCTCCTGAAAAAATCCAAGTGATTTTATGGAAAGGTCATTGTTCTGTCCATGAAGGGTTTACAGTTCAACATACTGAAATCGTGCGTCAAGCACATCCAAATATGCGTATTATTGTTCATCCAGAATGTAGCCGTGAAGTTGTAGCAGCAGCAGATGATGCCGGCTCTACAAAATACATTATTGATACGGTTAATAAAGCACCAAGTGGTTCTGCATGGGCAATCGGTACAGAAATGAATCTTGTTAATCGTATTATTAAACAACATCCAGATAAACAGATTATCTCTTTAAATAAGCATTTCTGTCCATGTCTAACAATGAATCGAATTGATCTTCCTCATCTGTTGTGGTGCCTAGAAAGCATAGAGCAAGGGCAACCACATAATCACATTCAAGTAGATGCTCATACTGCAATAGAAGCACGTATTTCTCTTGAAAGAATGCTGATCAGAGCTTAATTAACAACAAACCGTCTACTTATTTTCAGGTAGACGGTTTCATTCTGTTGAAAAATAAAATCGTCTATAGACAAAATGTGAACATTCCAATAAAATCCTCTCATTAATGAAATAAGTGAAGTGAGGGGATTTTTTATGTACGTTACATATTCCAGAAGAGAGATTGAAGAGAATCGAAAGTTCTACGAGATGATGTACGACCCCTCGCATCAGTTAGTGAAGATGGATCAAGTGATGGACTGGAATTTTGTATCGAAACAATTGGAAGTTTTTTATCCATACAGCATTGGTCGCCCAACAAAAGATCCGATCATGTTGGTGAAAATCTTATTGATTCAGTATTTAGAAGG
>NZ_JBNNMG010000117.1:0-5420 GCF_050272555.1 Lysinibacillus sp. NPDC047702
GTTGGCGGACCTTTCAGTGTGTCTTTAGACATGGGCCAGTACCCCAGCGTTTCACGCGTAGAGCAAACCACCAGTTAGACTGGTGGTTCTGATTTTGCAAGCTAAAATAGATCCAATTATTATTTTAACTTCAATTATTTTGTAATTAATTCGATATAAACTCTAACGAATTTAAAAGGGAGAGGGGGATTATGAGAAGGAAATTCACAAGCCTTAAAAAAAGATCAAGATGCTGTCACAATTGGAAGGGAAGCGTAGTCTATTCGATTCTCAAATTCAATTGCAAGAGGTACCAGAGGAGGTAGCTCAAAAAATAGCCTCTATGTTTAAGGATGGAGGGAAATTAAACTACATAGAAAGTGAGGAGCAGCTGGCTATTCGTGCGGAACAGCAGGCGCGATTGGATGAGGAAATTGAACATAATGTTCTTGCCATCATTATCCCGCATATTCAAACAAACGAGAAACTTGTCAATAGCTTAAAAGGTGCAAGTCAGCAAGCACTCGATGCTACATATTCAACAATATCTCAAAACCTCTTAGTGCACAATGTTGGCAATATGACGGAAGAACAGCGTCAAGCCATGATTTCACTTGGTTTAGAAAAAGCGCAATTTATTGCAGATAACTACTTAGAGGGAAAACAGGTAAAAGATTTTATGGAGGCTATGACAACAATTGCAAAATTTGCAGTCAATGGCATGAAAAATGACAATGGTACTGTTTCATATGCCATTGAAAAGGGTCCATTAGTACATGCACCGGATGATTATATCCATATAGATGATTTAATAAAAGAGGCGTACCCTGAAAAATGGCAGAGCTTTAAAGATAAAATAGTAGCTGCTACTGAAAAACAGGATAAAGATGCCCTTGTGGAAGCATTCAAGGAATATAATCAACTGGTTAAATCGATTTATACAAACCAACCACATCTTGTGCAATAAAAACAGAAAATTATGGTAATTGGCAAGAGGACATTAAAAATACAGAGGTTTCCAAGCAATTTAGTCAATTAGATAAAACCTCGCTTTCTAATTTTATGGAGGATATCAAGACAACAAATGCTTGGTTATCCAATGAGTTTTTAGCAAAGGATTTAAAAAATTTCCAAAGATATCTGACTAGAAATCATTAAAAGCATTTAGTCTCCATTATGTCCATATAAGGAGACTATTTGTACTGCCATGAAGGGAGAGACTAAATGGAACAAATCAAAATTAGAGTCGCCACTGAAGAGGATGTTGAAAATATGCTGGCAATACAGAGTGAAGTTTTAGTAGAAGAAGATTATCTAATCACTACGTTTGAGGAATTTCAGCAAACAATTGGAGAGCAAAAAAATTGGATACAAGCAAAATTAACAAATGAACGAGAATTAATCTTAATTGCACAATATCAAGAAAAAATAGTTGGTTGGCTTGTGTTTCAATCACCAAATCGAAAAAGATTAGCTCATACAGGCTCCTTTGGCATGATGATATTAAAAGAATATCGTGGGTTGGGGATTGGAAAACGTTTGCTTGAGAAGCTACTAAAGTGGGCAGAGCTCAATCCATATATTGAAAAGATTAGTCTTGGCGTATTTTCAACAAATGAAAGTGCCATTGCTCTATATAAAAAGATGGGATTTGTGGAGGAAGGAAGAAAAATCAATGAAATTAGGTTACATGATAAGCAATATATTGATGATATTTTAATGTATAAGATGGTTTGATTTCATTAAAATAGCTAATCAAATTCTAGGTATTAGATTTTTATAAACACAAATATACCCATTTTCAACTGGCATTGTTATTTGATTATCCTTCATTTCAACATGATCACTTGACCATCTTCATTTAGCTTAGTTACAACATTTCAAAATTCTTCTTTAGATAAAGTTAAATGTTTTCTTATATTATAATATTGTTTAAGGATAATTAAAAAGGAGAGAAAGCGATGAGTATTCCAATTCCAACCTATTTACAGCAATTTGCAAAAAATGCTCAACAACTGGGCGATATTGAATCACAATTCCAGCTTTGTTCTAGCACTGGCAATCAACAATTTGAAATTTGGTATTATGGTGATTTGTTGTCGCTTGAGGGGGAGGTAATGCCTTTCATTACAGGCTCAACCTTTAAAATTGTCGCAAAGGACCCATTAACTGCAGAGGAAATTTTACTGTTTGATGGAACCATGCATGGCTATAATGCGCTGTTTTGTGATGAATATACAGAAGAGCAACGTGTTAGCCGTTCACTTCAAAAATATAACATGCTCGCAACAGAGATTGTGTTATCATTTTTTTATAATATTGATTACGATGAAGAAATGGACGACTATGAGGTAGATGACCAAGGTTATGTACAATTAATGAGCGGAGAAACAGCAGACTGGGAAACAATAAAAAGAAATGGCTATGATGCATTTGTTTTTTACTTCAAAACAGAAGATGGGACTCTGTTAGCATTTGCACAGGAAGAATTAGCATAGCCTACAACTTAAAAACGAGTAGACACTCCCATATAGCAATCTCCTAACTCGACCGATTTAAAAGAAATTTTAAATAAAGAGAGGTTGATAGCTATATAGATCTTTCATATAAGTGGATGGAGGAAGGTGATATGGTTACTCACCCCATTGATGGTTATCCAGTTACCATTCAAGGCGATATGTATTTGGAATGTCAACTTGTAACAAATGGCTTATATTGTGGCGACTCATCAAGTTACGATGACCCCGCAGACAGGAATTAGAGGTTGGGTGACTGATTGGCGATTATTGCTATAAATTGTTTCTGAGGATGAGCTCGGGTTTGAGAAAGTGGTAGATTGTATTTTTGAATACGTGAGGAACATTATAAAAATAAACAATTTGAGAAGGCATGGGCTGTTTTACAATGCTTTTGAGAATAATATAGTTTAATTTCATGGGGAGGAAATATAAACAATATGAAAATACTTAATTTCACACAAGAGTTTGCCAATCAAATTATAAATTATGATTCAGTAGACGCTTTCTATAAGAGGATAATGAGAACTGTAGAACCAACGAGTATTGGCTTTATGTATATAGAGCCGGGCGGTGTCGTTGGAATGCATGAGGCCCCTGTACCACAGTTATTTATAGTCATTCAGGGGGAAGGATGGGTTTGTGGAGCAGATAAGGAGAAGGTATTTTTAAAGACCGGAGAGGGTGTGCTTTGGCAAACAGGACAAGCACATGAATCTGGAAGTGACACGGGATTAACAGCACTTGTCCTCGAATCTAAGCAACTTAATCTTACATAGTCACGAATTGTAACGGAGTAGCTTTTTTCTCTACACATACACTAAGTGTGATTTCTGAAAGCATATGGATACCCTGCTTTAGTAGCGCTGAACCAAGATCTTTACCCTGTGTTTCAGGAAGTACATAGATTGCCAATAGCTCAGCTTCGTCATTCTTACCATTTGAAAAATTAGCAAAGCCTACAATTGATTCTTCTAGTTCAGCAAAAAAAAATGGACTGTTTTCTAGACGTTCTTTCAAGCGTGCTCTGCTATAAGAAACCTGTAAAAAACGGTCCTGAACGTCGAGAAGGGCACTGAAAAACTAAAAAAATCCACTTTTTTATATTAGAAATTTGTCTTTTGTTAGATTTGAAAACTTAAAAAAGTCGATTTGCATCACAATTTTTGTGGCAAATCGACTTTTTCAGTGCCCTCAACGTCAAGTGGGATGATATTTTCGTTATGTATGATGCCAGCTTCTCGTGGGAATTTCTTGCACAAAAAAGATGTCATTCTCTTGCGTCTGTCGTATAATTAATGTCAACACTTTTCACCTACAATTCCAATTTTTCTATTTATTGTAATATTTAATCATACGAGAGGAGATGTCTTCATGCAGGTTGTTGAAAAAGCATTTGGCTATATTACGAGAGAGCATGAGGGGCAGTTACAGGTGCTAGTATTTGAGCAAAATACAGAAGGAGCAGGCATCCAAATTCCGAAAGGCACAATAGAGGAAGGGGAAACCCCGCTAGAGGCTGTAACTCGAGAGATGTTTGAGGAGACAGGCTTATCGTATTTAACAGTTAAGGGGTTAATTGCTGAAGATTATTTTAATCATTATTCAGGAACTTTACAAAAACGCTATTTTTATCATCTAATGACAAATGAAAAACGAGATACATGGCAGCATCATCCGACAGGCTTAAATGAAACAGGTTTTATATTCTCCTTTTATTGGATAACGGATGAGCAGGAAGTGACACTAGCAAAAGGGCATGGAGATTATTTGTATCGAGTAATGGCCCGTGTTAATCATTAAATGTATACCTATTATTGAATCATTTGTGGAAAGCTGAAACCCCGCGAGTGACTAAGCCCGCTAGTTTTCAGCTTTATTATTAGAAATAATCGTTGGCAAATTTACGGACAGCTAAAGTTTGAAAAAGTAAACCGCAACTAATTAATAAAACGATTCCATAGCCTATTTCTCCTAAATTTAACACGAAAAAGTTTTTAGGTTCGGTGTAAAGCAGAGGGAACCATGAATAAAAGCTATATTTTTTACCAATCACATTACAGAGTGGGAAAATAACAAACAATAATAAAATGGAAGTCATTAATGATTCAACTGTTCTTTTATATAATAACTCT
Organism: Lysinibacillus sp. NPDC047702; assembly: GCF_050272555.1. Taxonomy (NCBI): domain Bacteria; kingdom Bacillati; phylum Bacillota; class Bacilli; order Caryophanales; family Bacillaceae; genus Lysinibacillus; species Lysinibacillus sp. NPDC047702. The sequence continues at coordinate 4,631 of NZ_JBNNMG010000117.1, forward strand.
AAATGAGCAAATACTCTTCAAATAATTACCATTAAGCAAAATAAAAAGACAGAATTCACCCTTTTGGTTAAAATGAAAGCTCTAACCCAATCAATCCACCAAAGGAGCGTATCTGTCTGATGAATAGATTAACACATCACCAACAAATCAACAAAGGGTTTCTTGCTTGGCAATTGCCCTTTTACTTTTCAAAGCCCGTTTTACGGCATTTGACTCATTTTATCGATGGGATGTCAAGTGTTGGTTTTACAGGCAAACTAACAGAAATTCATGCCTTTAGCCACCACCAAAAGCATCGTACAACACTTGGGCATTTTCTTAAAAATAGCCCATGGAATGAAACCTATCTTCTAAGACAATCACAAAAATACGTGCGACAAAACATCACCGCAGATGAACCTGTATTTCTTTTACTCGACGACACGATTGCCAAGAAAACAAAGCCTTCGTCACAGGCAACTCAACCAACTGAAAGCTGCGGTTATCATTTCTCGCACACGGATGGGAAAAGTGTTTGGGGGCATCAAGTCGTGCAACTGATGATGAAATCAGGTCAACACGCTTATCCTTATGATTTTCGATTATTCGACAAAGAAACAACCGACAGTAAAATTCAACTTTCGTTAGAGATGATGAATCAACTGCCGTTATTCAAACAGCCATCGTATTTTTTGTGTGATAGCTGGTATACATCGCGTACGATCATCGAAGCCGTGCTCTCAAAAGGCACACATGTCATCGGAGCACTCAAAACGAATCGTATTTTGTATCCTCAAGGTATCCGTATTCA
>NZ_JBNNMG010000118.1:0-5237 GCF_050272555.1 Lysinibacillus sp. NPDC047702
TCGTTTTGTCATCTTAGACACTCCTAGTAAATTGTTAAGATTATTATACTTTATAAACTCCCAATTCACTGTGTCCATAATTTAGACTAACATCACAAAAGCCAAAATAAATATAAAAAAATTATTGTCTAAAAACTTCATTAGTAAACCCTCCTCAGCTGTTTATACTTTAGAGCCATTTAAATACTTAGTATTAATGTTCATAGGTTTCAGCATTGCACATATCCCACTCCATCATTCAAATAGATATAGTAAATATTTACCTCAACCCACTTATCCTATCATTACCATCACTTACATTTCAATGGAAATCCAACATCCTTTTTGACGTTTAGCTTTTTATGAACTAAATAGCTCTGCTTATTTCATTGACCTATGTATTGGTTTTACCACCGAACCACATATCAATATTCCAGTCGATCCCCTCAAATTGGTAAACCAATTTAAAATAATGTCCATACAAATTTGTATTTGTATAATCTTTATATTTTAGTTCCAAAACGTTCTTGTTTTTTTGTGAGTATTGCTAATTCACTCATAATAATTTGAGGGTCCACTACTTCACAAAATGTTCCAATGTCAATGTCGGGGGTTACAATCAAATTATACGCAGTTGCACCTACTATAAAACAGTCGCCTACAGTATTCCATTTCTGTATTAATTATTAATTGTAATTCATTTAAAATCTTTTCTGCTTGAAACTGTCTATTATTGGCTCTTTCTAAACTATTCATTTATTCACATTCTTTTTTATTTGAGTCATACAAAACATTAGTCAAAAATGTAAACTTTTTTGAGACAGCCTTTCAAGATAGTGCAAAAACATTTCATTAACTGCTATGACTTTTTCATCAAGCAATGAAAACCTACGATAAACTAATCATTATAAAGTAGATTATTACCATCAAAATCAAAACAATTAAAAAATAAGATATCCAAATGATATGTCTATTAGAAGGTATAAACGCTTCATTTAATATTTGTTTTCTTTTTGCGGAATAATTAAATGTAGCTGTAAAAATAATTAATAAACCAAATAGGCATGCCAATAAACCAATGATTGCTGATAAAAAATCCACCCAAAAATTCCGAACAGTTCCAATAGCGAAGTGTAAACTTGTTGCTAAGAAGGCAACACCTAATATTGAAATTGCCGTTCTAATCCAAGCTAAATATGTTCTTTCATTGGCCAAATGTTGCTGGGCATACTTTAATTGCTTACTATCTATTTCTTGATCTAGCGAGTTATTTGGCATTGTAACACCTACTACCTCTATAAAATAATATTTTGTAAAATTTATATTCATATAAAGATTCCTTGCCTTGTGATGCAAACAAACCAACAAACGACTTATCTGGAGCATTCTTATTTAAGCATTTAACCAAAAGATTCATTATCGTCTTGCCAATATCATTATTTAGTAATCTGGATGCACGACTATATCTTGAATATAAAAATAAATAGCTCCATCACCAACAATTCTCCCCATCCCTACCATTTACTCATTATCTTTGACGGTGATACAGTGGATAGAATTTTCTAATGATGTTTTTGCCACTTCAAAATTTATTTATTTTCTATACTATATTTCTCCATATCGGTGCTCCTATACTTTAACTTCATCAAATTAAATTCGACACCTGATTATATAATCCTTCTAACAGCTAGATTAATCGTTAGTAAAATACAAACCTTTTTTATGTCAGTCGATTTTTCTTGCTTATGGATTATTTAACTAGAGTCCTAGTTTATAGAAGCACATTGCTACACAAACTGGTTCTTTTCCACACTCGGATGCTGCTCCTTTAGTTGGATAACCAAATTGATACAAATAAAGCAATCAATTTCAAGAAGACTGTTTTAAATATCTCCTGATAATCGTCTGGCTTCATCAGTAAGTCCCATATTAATCATTGCCTTCACTACTATTTCATGTAGTTCTAGATGGTCTTGCAATACATAATTAAGCTGAATATCCCTAAATAACGCTAGTCTTGAGGCAATTGGTGCAGAATAAAGATATTTCTTCAATAGCTCCAAATTTGGATCTGTGTGCGGTTGAATCTGGAATAGTGTTTGCTTTTCACCTTGAAGAAGCGGAGTTGTAACGCCCAGTCCATCCTGTGTTTCAATACTTACTTTACTTTGCCTATCTAGTTCAATGCTTATAACATATAGATACGGGTTGTCAATAATGGGTATCTGTAGATTCTCAATTAATAACTTTGATATTTTCTCCTGAACTAATTTATCATTTTCAGAAAGTTGATATGTAGCTTCTTCACTCCACCGTTTCTTAACTGCAATATAATTCTCTTCACTTTCAAATTGGTTATAAAACAACTCACTGTCAGTCATATTTACTCTTAAAAATTCACATAAATTGCTAGCAACAATACGAGTTGGACGTTCAAAATCCATAGGACAGATGCAAACAATTGGTGCTATTTCAAGATCAGTTACAGAACTATAATCTGTGAGGAATCCAAAGTGAATACCGTCTACACCAATATTTCCAAATACGACTACATCACTAGGTGTATTAAAATATCTAAAATTCTCAAGAGAAAGATAAAAATGAAGTCCAAGATAAACTTGTTCAGGGTCATCTAGAACATTTTGAAAGTCAATTAATTTTTGGAGTGTAGGTGGTACATTATATTTACCGAAATTTTTATTCATTGAGTTAGCCCCTTATGTTTTCCATAATCTTACCATGACAACTTTTACAAGATCACCCTTTATCGCGCTAAGCTGCTACTTTTTGCACAAGAAGTGACTGCTCTAATTGAACAATCGCACTCTTTAATGAAACACCCCACTCAATATTTGATATATTTAAATCTTTTTTCATTTGAATTTACGAATACAATCACCTCTTTTTTGGTTATATCTATTCCTTGAATTACAAAATAAACAGGTGTTCTATCTTTTGCTTCTTCAAAGGGAATATTGTCAAATTCCTCATTGCTTAAGTGTCTTAATTCAATACTATTGATTGTAGATATATTAAAATTATTCTTTGCTATTTCCTCCGCTTCATCTGATTTCACACTAGGTCCTACCAAATCGTCATCTTTCTCATTACAACTGATTAAAGTAAGTATCGGTACTATTATTGAGAACAAAATAACAAGGCACCTCATCCTCTACCTCATTTCTAATTGATTTCTCTTAACTAAACTGTATTTTTAGTTTAATAATATCTTATATTAGTTTCGTTTGGAAAACCATTTCCATTGACATTTTTCAACATTTATACTCACTCCATTACATATTTGGTCGGCTTTAAATCGGTTATGTCAATTGATTTTTTATCAATTAAGACCCATCACATGCGGCCTCTTTAGTTTAATTAATATTTTCCATTTGGATAATCAATAGAATTTGCTATCTCAATAAGTTCTTCAGATGTTACTTTATCAGAAGCATCTTGATCAATACTAAACACATACTGCCAATTATCTCTTTCAAAGACTAACATATTAAAACCAAATTTCGAATTGTCTATATAAGCTGCATTACTTCCGTCTTTCAATTTAAATACATCTGAAATATATTTTTCAAAGGAGATTTTATACTGAATTGGGCGAACATCAATTTTAAAATGATTTTGAGGGAATCGGTCATTTATCATTGTTATTTCAAACGCACCATTCATATCTCCATCTAATTTATTAAATCTTCCAAAATAATGAGTAAAACTTATTGGCGGTACTCTAAGTGGCAGCTTAAGTTCTATTTTATAAAGTTGTTCAAAATCTTTTAACGCAGACGCTACAGTTTTATATCCTATTTCAGGAAGAAATTCTTCAAGAGGTTGTGGGGAATCACTTAATTTTGCATCTACTATTTCATTAATGGATATAAAAATTAATAACAATAATAAAAAAAATATGTTTTTGTTCAAATTTATCGCCCCTAAATCATTTAGGTTTATTTTCTCCAATTGAATGGAAAATATGCTTTTTTTAGAATTCATGTAAAGACAACCACCCATAAGTGCCAACAACTCTAAAATGACAGCACTAATGTCACATTCAACCTCTCCAGACATAATAAAAAGCCATCACTCGTTGCGAGCATGACTTCTTCATAAACCTTCTAATATTCACTTTTCAATATTGAAAAGATGACAAGATCAACATACTTCCCTTTTTCAAATTCATGTTGTCTCAAAACACCTTCTTGACAAAAATTTAATTTTTCCAACAATCTTATAGATGATGTATTTTCTGGTTCTATTTTTGCCTCAATCTTATTTATCCCCATTGACGTAAAGGCAAAATGGATTATGCTACTTAAAGCCGTTTGCATAATACCCTTCCCCCAATATTCAGGGTTCAAATCATACCCAATTTCTATGCGGTTATGTTCTTTTTCATAATTTAAATAACCACATGTTCCAATCACTTTTTTGGTCTTAGCTTCTTCGATTACCCATCTTAAGCCAATCTGTTCTTTGAAAATTTTCTCATACCAATTTATTTCATCAATTGCATCTTCAACTGAATCAAATAGTTTTATTGGAAGGTACTTAACCACTTTTTCATTAGAATAAAGCGCAAATATATCTTTGCAATCATTAACTATTCCTTTTCGTAAGATGAAGCGTTCTGTTTCAAATTTAGGAAAATCTTTAAATTCGAACTCTATATTCATAATAAACTCCCCTTTCACACCATAAATTAACATTATTTTTTATAGTAACATATTATATTTAGGAATCTATCAAAAATATTCAGTTCATAAATACAACCTTTTTATAGGGTCGCAATTCAAAGATGAAATTCCAAGCCTTCATGCATAATAAAAAGCTATACCTTGTTAAATGTGATTTAGCAATGTTGACGTCTCAGCAAACTTCTATTTTAATTACTAATGCCTGTTTCTTCATCTGTCAAGAAAACTGCGATATTGCTATATCTATTAGATAGTAATAATACTATTTTATTAAAGGGTGAACTTTTTGATAAATGTAAAATTCTAATCTAAATCAACGCTATAGCTTATTTTTGATGAACAAACCACCTTTAACGGATGTTATTTGTTATGCAAAAAAGCAAGATTTGTTTGTTTTGTAATCACCCCCACTTGTGCTATTTGCTAAAAAAATAAAAAGCACTGTTTAAAAGTGCTTCATGTTGTTGAAATACTATTATGTCAATGAAATCAAGGTGACAAATTAAAAAGTATAGCTCTTTTTCAAAACGAGGGGTTGATCTCCGTTCCGAC
>NZ_JBNNMG010000119.1:0-5193 GCF_050272555.1 Lysinibacillus sp. NPDC047702
AACCTACATTTTATGCGTAAAACTACTTTGTCACTTTACATAAAGTACTCCTCTGTTTTCGCATAGAAAAATGTTATCAAAGCTCCATTTTTGCATAATAAAGTGATGGCTAAGACTTCAATTTATTCTTTAAATTTGTGTGAATTGCCAGAAGAAAATACGATGAGCAACGGTTGATTAGAGTGTAGACTGAGTGACTCCTCGGGGATTCAGCGTCACAGATGAGACCCTGGAGCGAGCAAATTAGGGGAACGAAGGCTAAAACCGTCACGTCCTGTGACAACGCCTTCGTGACCAACCTCCTGTTGCCCTAAGCGGCTCATCGGACGCCCCCAGGAAGCTTTGCTCTGTGCGAAAGCGAAGCGACAGCAACAAAGCACTCAGTCGGAACGGAGATCAACCCCTCGTTTTGAAAAAGGGCTATACTTTTTAATTTGTCACCTTGATTTCATTGACTTAATAGTATTTCAACAACATGAAAAATGAACTCTCGTTTGCTAAAGAGAGTTCATTTTTTATTTACATTTAAGTGAGGATGACAGGAATCGAACCTGTAAACCCTTTTCTATAGGGATATGCAACCCTTGCACACTTCCTCATAATATATAATTTTTGATTGATAGATTGATGTAGTATTACATTTTTCTCAGTCCTTTTTTAATAATTAGAAATCACAGTTAAATCAGGTTTATTTTAAACGATTAGGAATGACTTCTTCTTGTAACCAATGCTCACTTGTTTGAACATGATGCAGTCTGACAAATTTCCCTAAATTATATTGAAAATCATCGTAATGAAATGAACCAGTATTTCTAATAACATACCCCTCTTGTTCACCATCAAACAGTGATATACCAGTAAATGTACGTTTTATTTTTTCTTCATCGAAAATCCCTCGATATAAAACAGGTGCGGTTTCAATACCTAACTCAGCGGCAAAGGCAACCGTCTCATCCCAGCTCAAACAAATATTCTCTTCATTCCAAATACTAAATAAATAAAAGTAGCTTGTTAACGCTTTATAATAAATGGAATGCTTGGCGTAAACATTTTCTCCACATAGACGCCAATCTTTTGGAATCCGATATGCAAAACTCGCGTGGAATGTTTTTACCCAATGTCTAGAGGGATGGTTGGCTGAATTGATACTTCTAGCATGCATATAATCTCTGTATAGAGTTGTGCCTTCCCCATCTAATTTTTCAGTGACAACCACTTCTTTTCCTATAAAATGATTCACGTTTTTAGCAACCTTATCATCATGGGTATAGCTTCTACTCCAAGGTAAATGAAAGCTTCTTGGATATTTCTTTAATTTCGTCATATCTCCACTTCCTTTCTCTATTGTTTATTTGGCAAATTGATCTGCCTCACGGAAAAAATAAAGCCTTGTTAATAAATCGCCATCTAATAAATGATAAATTTGGCTTCCACCTCTATCTCCCCCATACTGTATTAACATATGGAACTGCACTAAATGTACAACCTTTAAAACGAAATCCTCTTCAAACCCCAACTCCAATAAAAAATGACAAACCATTTGGGCAGATACATTTTCATGCCCATAATAGCCATAACGTTGTTGCAATGGTTTATATTTTTTACAAAATGGCTTGCCGACATCATGAAACAATGCAGCTATTTGTAATGCCAATTTGTCGCTCTCCATATAGTATTCATTGATATACGCAAACACGAAATACGTATGCTGACATAATAAAAATTGATGGAATGGGTTTTCTTGATTGAATTGATAAATTTCTTTAAAAAGTGGAACTGATCGAAGTGTTTGAAAAAGCTCTTCATAAGTGGGTTGGCTTTGAATAAGTGAAATAAATTGTTGTCGAGAAATGTCATATGGACTTGATTCATGTACAATATGCACTACATCAAATCCTTCTCCTACTGTTGGGAATTCTAAATGCTTTCTCATTTTTTCCATCACCATCAATGGTACGTGCCGCTTCCGTTGTTGGTTTCTTGCTACACAACTTGAATAAGGTGTATCAAAGTAATAGCATTCCTTCTGAACTGCACTTGGTATTTTGCGTAGTGCAAACATCCTGCGCTCTCTTTCAATATTTGTGGCATCTACTATGACAGAAAAACCTTTTGCCACAAAATCATTAAGACGCTCATATAATGTGCGAAAGACTACACGTGATTTTTGCTTGGTTGCATCACCAAACAATTCCTGCCGTATAGCGTCACTTGAAAGAATAATTGCATTTTCGCTTATTGCTAGCTGTTTCACAAATGTACTTTTTCCACTCCCAGGCAACCCCACTGTAAAGATTACCTTCATCCTTTTCGCCTCCCTTCAAATTTCTATATCGTGTTTTGTGCCGTATTCTTTAGGTATAGACACTATTAAATTTAACAATAATTGATTGTAATCAGTCATATTTTGTGGGGATATTACATAAAAAAGACTGCTCCACTTTTTGTAGAGCAGTCTATGTATATCAATATCTTATTACCTTACACAGTTATTGTATCATAAATTTACAAAAATTACTAGACTATACTTCTTTGCGAAGTAGATGTATGATAAATTTCCTGATTCAATCACCCTACTTTTTCCCTTGGGATAAATGAGTTTATATACTTAAAAAGGTGTTTGAACAACCATTTAATAAAGAATCACAATTACCTTCTTCTCACCATCTTTATAGGTGAGGGTCACTGCCGCAGGAAGAGAAAAATATGGAGAGGAATGTGAGTAAACGTTGGAAAATCAAAATGAATGGCTAGAAGAAAAACATCACCTTGAGCATAGTTTAGACCTCATTGATTACAAAAAAAACGAATTACTGCTTAAAGAAAAAGGATTCAAAGAAAATGCTGTCGCCCTGAAGAAAACTTTTTGGAACGACGTCAGAGTTAATTTAGATACTGCTGAGGATGTTGACGAAACCTTTTTTGCGATTAAGCAACAGGTAGAGCTTCTATCTGACTCAGAACTTGCACAGCAGCGTGCAATTCGGAATGTAAAGGTTTATGAACGTTTACAACAGTCACCCTATTTTGCTCGTATTGATTTTTTACAAAATGGGCATCAAGATCCTTTAAAAATTTATATAGGTGTTGCCACATTATTGGACGAACAGGATGAAAATATAGTCATTTATGATTGGCGTGCACCTATATCGAGTATGTACTATGATTACACACCAGGTGAAGCCTCCTACGACACAACAACAGAAGAAATCAGCGGTGAGATGCTACTAAAACGACAATTTATTATTAAAAATGGTCAGCTACAATCGATGTTTAATACCGGCCTTACCATTGGTGATGACTTATTGATTGATATCCTTGCACAAAATGCAAACGAGCATATTCGTAGTATTGTCGCAACGATTCAAGCTGAACAAAATAAGATTATTCGCCATGTTCACTCACGATATCTCATCGTAGAAGGTGTTGCGGGTAGTGGCAAAACAGCTGTTGCTCTTCAGCGGGTAGCCTATCTATTGTATCGTTATCGCAATGAAATGACGGCCGATCAAATTTTACTGATCACACCTAATCAACTTTTTAATCAATATATCCATACGGTCTTACCTGATTTAGGTGAAGACAATATGCAGCAATTGACGTTTATTGAGTATGCTGAAAAACGTTTAGGTCGACAGTTCCAATTAGAATATCCTTATGAGCAACTTGAAGATCTTTTAACAGAAAAGAATGACGCTCATTATCAAACAAAATTAAGTATTATTTCTTTTAAAGCGAGCCTTGCTTACAAACTATTAATGGATCAATATGTAAGCTATTTATCAAAAAAAGGCTTACTATTTAAAAATATTGTTTTTCGTGGAGAACGAATTATTACTGCCCAAGCAATTACGGAATACTTCTATTCTTTCCCTTTCTCAATGTCGATACCTGATCGCCTGCAATTAGTGAAAGAATGGTTATTGCAGCAACTAACGAAATTTGAAAGGGATGAACGTAGAAAGGAATGGGTGGAAGAAGAGGCAGAGCTATTAGACAAGGAGGACTACTCCAAATCCTACAAGGAACTTTTATATGAAGGACGCTATACAGAAAACTCTTTCGATGATTTTGATCAAGAACGCAGAAAGTTAGCGAGACAAATTGTAAAAAAACACTTTAAACCATTACGCAACTCCGTTCATCAGTTAAAGTTTGTTCAGATATTAGGTACGTATCGCCAACTTTTTGATCTGAATAGTCCCATTCATAAAGAATTACAGCACCTTATGCCAGACAATTGGGAGGATATTTGCCAGCAAACACTCCCTAATTTAGCAAAACGTCTCATTGCCTATGAGGATGCAGCACCATTTTTATATTTACAGGACAAAATTGAAGGACAACAAACAAATATGATGATCCGTCATGTTTTGATTGACGAAGCACAAGATTATTCGCCATTCCAATTAATTGTTTTACAGCAGCTATTCCCAAAAGCACGTATGACAATTTTAGGAGATGGACATCAAACGATTCATCCGCATACCTTTGATAATCCTTCACTGCTTGATCCTCAATTATATGGCGAGCAGGCAGAAAAAATGATTTTAACGAAAAGCTATCGTTCCACAAAGCAAATCATCCAACTCACTGCCAATATTTTAAATGATGGTAGTGAAGTAGAGGCATTTAACCGAAATGGTCCAGAGCCATCGATTACTATTGTACCGAATGAATTGGATTTAACTGAACAAATTATCCAAAACATCAACAATCTATCTACCAAATTTGAAACCATTGCTGTTATTTGTAAAACTGCAGCTGAATGCTCTGCTGTTTATGAGCAATTAAGCAATCAAGTAGATATTCAACTGATTAACCACAATACCAAGCAATTTAAAAAAGGTATATTATTACTGCCAGCCTATATGGCAAAAGGTATCGAATTCGATGCAGTTCTTATCTATAATGCATCTGCTGCTAATTACTCGAGAGAAAACGAACGTAACTATTTTTATACAGCCTGTACGAGAGCTATGCATGAGTTGCACATTTATTCCATTAACAAATTAACATATTTCCTACAATAATAGGCAACAGGAGAATCTGTAAAGTACAGATCCTCCTGTTCATGTTGTTGAAATACTAAATGGTCAAGGGACTCTTTGTGAACACTCCTAAGTCAAATGAAGGTGATCTCCGTTCCAGGCTACTCGCTTTCCTGTGGGCGAGCGACGAGCCGCTTCCTGC
>NZ_JBNNMG010000120.1:0-5193 GCF_050272555.1 Lysinibacillus sp. NPDC047702
ACATATTTAGAAATCGGTCGTTTCTTGAAGGTATCGTGGTGGAAATCTGCCCACATTTGGCTTCGAAAAATCAAAGGAAAATGCGTACCATAAGGAATTTCTCATCTCTGTTGTCCTCGTTAAAGGTTATAGTAAAAAAATGGATGTTCACTACCTCTGCTTACGTGTCTTTGTTTTTCTTCTAATTGTAGAAAAAAATAAAACTGAAATTTCGGTTAATATTTATGCAATGCTAGTGACTTAAATTACAAATATAGTATAAAATTAAAATGAATAGTACGCCAAGATATTCCTGCGATAAATTGTTGAAGTAAATTCAACGGTATAGTATTGACTCCCCACTACATTGATGCGGCATTAACGCCATTCCTAATATCGCAACGCATGTTTGCATGTATACGAAGATGGCACTATTATCATCAATAAGTAGGTGCAGGGGGTAATGGCTACTATTAGCCAGTTATGAAGAGTAGGAATAACTTGTAAGGGAGATTTCGACTTCTAAAATTCCGAGATTATGTGCAGGGGGAGGCGTAAGCCTTTAATAAATCATCGGAGGTACTGTTATAATGAAGAAATTCTTTAAACGGAAAGCTATTCAGTCGGAGTCGTGTGAAAATGGAGGAGATTTAGCGAAGAAAAAAGGTGCTATAGGACAATTATTTAATCAGGGCACATCTCTTTATGGGAAATGGTGCTTTGCAATTTTTGTCTTAGATATGTTAGTGCAACTTTTGAAAAAGCTATATATTGTGTTACCTTCAATAATACACTTCCTAGAATCCCTTGTTTCTACTCTTTCTTATCTTTATAAGAAGGAGTTTTTTTATGAATTTTTCACAAAGTAAACTATATGGTTTATCCAACAAAAAATATTTAGCTGAATTATTGCGGATCGATAAAGATAAATTAAGAAATATTGATGTAGAGTTTACGCCAATTAAATTCACATCACAAGTTAATGGGAAAAATAGAGTCCTATACGATCAAAATCCTGAGTATAAGAAAGTTTTAAAGAAAATTGTAAACTTGCTATCTAAAGTAGAACTTCCCAAATATGCTTTTGGAGGAATAAAGGGGAGAAATTATATAGGTAATGCAGATGTACATAAAGGAAATAAGTTCCTATTGTTGTTAGATATAAGAGATTTTTTTCCTTCTACTAGAGATTCTTATATTTATAGTTTGTTTTATAACAAACTCCAAATGCCACAAGATATAGCTAAAATTTTTACGGATTTGGTATCAGTTCCTTTAGAGAGTGGTGAAGGTAGATATTTACCGCAGGGATTTCCTACAAGCCCAATAATTAGTTTGTTTGCATACATAGATATGTATGAAGAAATTGCTGAAATAGCAAATAAGAATGATATGAATTTCAGTTGTTATTACGATGATTTAACTTTATCCTCAAATAAATTTATTCCAAAGAGTATGAAGAAAAATATATCAAGGATTATACAAAAATACGGATTCAAGGTACATCCTAATAAATCAAAACTAGTAATTCAAAAATTCACAAAAGTTACAGGAGTAATTTTAGATAAAGATGATTTAAAAGTTCCTAAATCGCTATTTAAAAAATTACATGAAGCTTTCAATTTATTACATATTATGAATAGATCAAGTGGGGATTATAGGGCAGATGAATTTGTAGACATTTGTAACAAAGTACAAGGCTTAATAGCTGCAATTAAGAGTATAGAGCCGAATAGAAATTTAGAAATGTATAGTAATATGCTTAAATATATGAGAAAGAAATATGATATTCCGTATAGAAGAATTTCTATTTCATCTAGTTTTAAGACTCCTGAAGCTAGTTTAATAAGAACTAATAAATCTTAAGTAAGTGGGGAATATAAAAACGAAAAGCGGTGTTATATTCCAGGGTTTTAAATATGGTAAAGCCGACAAAATGATTGGAAATTGTGCACTTTAGGGGTCTGAATTTTCAAAATAACACTTTTTATATAGAAATTTAAAAGGTAAGATTCACAAAAATAATCTTATAAGCGAGCAAAGTAAAATCATTCTTTTACCGAAAATTAATAAGTTATTTCGAGTGTGAGTTATTTATAAAAACTTTCACTCTTTTTGCCTATTTAATAATAAGTTGTTGGACAAAAATGGTATGCATTATTATTAAAGTAGATAACAAATTTTACAATTTCGAGATGTTAGGGAGTGAAATAATGATATATTTTTTAATGAATAAGTCTAAGTGTCAAATAAATGAAAAATTTATTAGCACATTATTAAATGAAGTACTTGCTAAAGGAAATGTTATTTATGAAGTAACACACATAATTGAGTATGAAGGTATTTATAATTATAAAATTATATTAGAAGATGGAACTGAGTTTTTTCTGGAAGTTTTGTATAGAAGTTATTCCAAAGTAGATTATTTAGATATTTATATTAAAGAATCAATAGGAGAATTTGTAACTAATAAATTTGTTGAAAAACTAAAAATTGAGCTAAAGAACAGATTATTGGAACATTGGGAGCAATGCCATTGGATTAGGGATTCACAATCAGCAGATTTATCAGAAAAAGCTTATGTAAAAATTCATAGATTAGAAAATAAACTAAGAGAAGCAATAAATATTATCATGCTAAGAAGATATGGAGAGGATTGGTGGGATAAATATGCTCCAATATCTATACAAAAAAAGTATCACGAAAGAAAAAAACATTTTCAAACTGTAGCACAATCATTTAAAGGTGTAGAAGATAAGTTATTGTCTGTAGATGTTGGTGATTTAATTGAAATCATTAAAAGAAAAAAGAATATACTAGATACTGAAAATATAGAAAACTTAATTAAATCATACGAATCTTTAGCGGGCTATGGTAAACTTGATGATTTGATCAGTAGTTATAAAAATTTCGAAAAAGAATTTAAAAAACATTTATTAATTGAAGAAGACTTATGGAAAGAGCTATTTTCAAATCATTTTGATGAAGAATTTTTTAGTAAGTGGGCAAGCTTTAATAAAGGAAGGAATCATATCGCACATAATAAATTAGTTGATACAGCAGCTTATAATAAAATAATTAAAGATATTTCAGAAGTTGAAATTTATATTGATAAATTAAATGAACATATAGAGATGGAGCCTTCAGATGAAGAAGTTAGAGTGATGATAGAAGAAATGGAAGAGCAATCTTTAGACCATATGCTTGAAATTATGGAACTTGAATCGGGTATAGAAATAAAGGGTGAGGAAGAGATTGTAGAAGATTTTAATCAATATATAAAATCGTTTATAGAAGAGTTAGAAGATTTGTATTATTTCAGAGAAGGCATAGATGTTACAGTGAACGAGATAAATCAAGATGAACAAACTATAGAGATAATAATTTTCTCAAGAGAAAGAGATGGAGTCTATCTATGTATAGAATCTTACATAGAAATTGATTCAGAACCAGGTCAGGAGAGTACTTTGATTTTAAGGTTTAAAGAAGAGGAAGAAGTTATTGAAAACTGTAGAGTCACATTATTTAATGGACAAGCAGTATATGATGTTGATAAAGGATACTATGTACCTATAGTGAATAATGAAATATATTCTATGGACTTTGAAGAATTTCAGATAAATGTAAAGTCTTCGTTAGAAAATCTATTCCATGATTATCGAGAAGATTTAGATATTGCAGATGAAGCAAGTATAAGAGATGGTGGAAGTAGTGTAATAGCTGATTTATCTTGTGAAGAGTGTGGCGAAGAATACATATCGCTTGACGAGAGTGTTTATGAATACGGTAGATGTGCAAACTGTGGACACTTACATCAAGAGTTAATTACATGTGAACGCTGTGAAACGGTATATAATCAAAATATTGATGGGAATGAAATGTTTTGTGATAATTGCCTTGAATGGATAGATGCACAATAAAGCTGGGAGAGACATATAAATTGGAAAATCCATCAATAGAAATATTAGAAGATGAAGCCTATCTTAAAGTTAAAACGATCTTTTCAAAAGATAAAAAATATAGATATTTTCTAAAGAAAACATGGGACGATAAAAAGGGAAATATAGTTTTTCTAATGTTAAATCCGAGCAAAGCTGATCTTATAAAGTCTGATAATACAGTAACAAATGCAACTAATTATGCAGTAGATAAAGATTTTGGTTCAATAACAATAGTAAACTTATTTGCATTTATGGATACGGATAAAAAGTCTTTAAAAGATAGAGATAAGGAAACGGATAAGTTAAATGATAAATATATTTTGTTTGCTTTAAAAGAATGTGATGAACTTGTAATTGCTTGGGAAAGAGGTACGCATAAAAAAAGGAAGAGAGAAGTAGCTAAAATTTTAAAAAAGTTCCCAGAGAAGCTTAGATGTTTTGTCGAGTATGATGAACAAGGCGGTTATACCAAAGTACATCATCTCCGAATTTTTAGAGATATATGGGAATATGAAATTTGGGAGCCAGAAATAGATTTAGAAGTTGAATTGCAAACTAAATGAAAATCATACTGTTAATTACAATTGTTGATCTAGCGATATTTTGAAGCATAGAAACACATACCCCCATGGTTAGCGATAATTAGGTGGGGTGTCTTCCTAATTAAATGTGACCTGTATCAACCACACGAATTGGGGTTACTAACGAAACTAACTAAGCTTTTCAAAAGGCTTGTATAATGTTATTATTTCTTCAAAGATAGTTTCGGTCTAAAAACGTAATTTGACCGAATCCCTAGTACGAGTTGAATACGTCTTGAATGCTTGGTATGACTGCATTGGTAGTGAAAACTATAGTGGTAAGCTAAGCCGTCGGTCGGGGGTTCGAATCCCTCCTGGGACGTCTAAAGGTTCAGATAGAACAAGTTTGAATCAAGTGAAAAGCGCTTCAAATCCTTTAGTATCAAGGGTTTGAAGCGCTTTTCCTTTTTTGAGAATACGTTAGAAAAGGATAGAAAATGAAAAGTTTCTACACATTTTCTACACAAAAAAAGGTATTACTAAATTGTTTCGTGACTGTTATTGAACTAAGCCGCAAAAAGGTTAAGTGTAACTATTTGCATACAATTAGCCGAGCAGACTTCAAGGCAACCCATATTTCATTAATTTTTATTAATCAATCAATTCTTTTTTAATCATTTAAATAGTGTTCCTAGAAAGGGCAGTTTAACGATGATAATTTATAATGTAGGATTATAAAAAAGTTTGATCAT
>NZ_JBNNMG010000121.1:0-5101 GCF_050272555.1 Lysinibacillus sp. NPDC047702
CGGAACGGAGATCAACCCCTCGTTTTGAAAAAGAGCTATACTTTTTAATTTGTCACCTTGATTTCATTGACATAATAGTATTTCAACAACATGAATGAAAAAAATGTATTTTTTCATTGTTATTTTGTCAAAAGATGTTTTTAGTGTATGTGTGTTTGGGTTATGAGTAATTGCTAGGTACTTTAAATAGTTTTCAGTAATTAATTTTGAACAATTTATGGCAAGTGAAGTTGCGAATTTACTTTAAACAAATTATGATACAGTCAGAGAGCTTTTTCAAAATAAGCTTTGAATGTAATGCTATTCTTGAATAACAGTTTGTAGGTTATTCATGTATGGAGGTTTCGACAATGGATGCAATTGAAGTGTTAACAAATTTAGATCAAATACATGGGTATTTTCAACCGATATTTAGTGCAGATGCGCATACGGTGATTGCCTACGAAATTTCCGGACAGTTACAAATTGAGGGTCAACAAATTAATCTAAAGGATTTTGTGAATAATGAAGATATTCCAGAAGAGTATCGCATTGACATGGAACATAAAATTTTACATGCTTCTTTAGTTAAAGTGGACGAAATCGCACCAGATCTTGATATCTATATACCAAGTAACCCCAATGTTTTAATGCAAGATTTTGGAGAGAGCCATTTTAATATTATTCAGCAATATATTAGAGAAGAAGATTTCCACCGGATTGTACTGGTAGTTTCTGAGCATCGTTTTTTAGGCGATATTCATAAATTGCACCATGCATTGCGTTACTTTACAACATATGGTGTGAAAATTGCAGTTCAGGAAGTTGGTGCGGAGAGTCACCTAGAGCACATTGCCCTATTATCCCCTCAAATTCTGAAGGTCAATACACGAGATTTAAACTTTGATTCTTGGTCAGCTCAGTCCGATATGATATCAGCAATAGGAGGGCTTGCCTACAAAATTGGAGCAAACCTCTTATTTGAAGGAATTGAAACTGTCTATCAGTTACAATTTGCCTGGAAAAATGGGGGAAGGTATTATCAAGGACCTTACTTAGCAAACCCTGCAATGGCATTTGTTGAGAAGGATATATTAAAGGAGCGCTTCAAGGAGGAATGTCAGCAATTTATTACCTCTGAAAAGAAAATGCTAGAGACACAGTATTTCGAGCTGAAAAAGCTGAGAGAAGAGCTAGAGGCGATTATCAATCGAGTAAAACCCTCTAGTGACAGCATCTCCCATTTAGAGCATTTAGCGCAGCTGTTGGATCATTATTCGTTTCGACTATATATTTGTAATGAGGATGGCTTCCAACTATCGCCGAACGTCATGCGTATTGATGGGAAGTGGGAATTACAGCCAAAAGCAATCAATAAAAACTGGAGCTGGCGTCCTTACTTCCTACAAACCATTATCAAGATGCGCAATGATCAAAGCGGAGAAATATCTGAGCTATATCGAGATATTGAAACAGGGGAAATTACAAGGACGTTTTCAATAGCCATTAACGAACACGAGTACTTGTTTGTCGATCTTTCGTATGATTACCTTTATGAGCATAGTATATTTAGGTAGTCTTACAAACACTTATATATCAACGTTTTAGGGGTACAAATTACGCTTGTACCCTAATTTTGAGTGAAAAAAGAAGTAAGCCCGAAATTTAAAAAAGCGCACCTTTTCTACTTTTTCAGTAGAAAAGAGGGGGGCTTTTATCCAATAAAAGAATCATCATCTCCACACATCTCTTCCTTCACTTGTATGATAATCAAATGATTTTTGATGCCCCATTTAAAGTGACTGGAGAATATGCAACACCTTACTAGGCTCCAGACGTTTTTTATAGTCTACCTCAACGCTAGCTAATCGGATGATTCCTGCTTTATCAATTACATAAGTAGCTGGTACAGGAAGTTCCCAAGAATGATCACCATTAAATGTTTCGAGTGAAATATCGAGTGATCTGTAGATATGATATAAATACTCAGGCAATTTAAATTTCAGATTATATTTTTCTGCTGTTTGATTTTGCAAATCACTTAAAACATGGAAATTTAATTCGTTCTTATCTTGTACAGATGAAGAATGATTTGGAGTTTGCGGGCTAACTGCAATCAATTGGCCCCCAGTTGCCTTAATGTCATCATTCATTCGCTGGTATGCTTTCAACTCAAGATTACAGAACGGACACCATATACCGCGGTAAAAAATAAGAACAACAGGTCCTTTCACAATTTCTTCAGACAAAGTTATCTTTTGACCTGTAGAATTCACTAAAGTGAAGTCAGGCGCCTTGGCTCCAGCTATTAAACCCCTACCGGAATCAGATGTTCGGAGATCTTGAATCGATTTTTCGAATGCATCTAGCACTTCCTTTGGGAGAATCTTTTCCATATGTGTAGCTGCTATATCTAAATCACTTTGCAATTTTTGAAATGGTGTGTTTTCCATTATGTCATCTCCGTATCGTATTATATTTTGTATACAGTTATACGATACATCCTTTTTTTGAAGAAAGATGTAATGTTGTTTACAAATTATTTTGAAAAAACCATCCTATTTGATACGATCCAGCTTTTTTTCAGCCTAAGTTATGTTTCTTTCCAAAAGCTTTTTTCGATGAATATAGATTGTTTTAAATCCTGTTTTAATGACTTCTTCTTCAACAAGTTCTTGTAAGACTACAGTTACAGCTTCTCTAGTAGCACCAACTAAATTGGCGATTTCTTGATGTGAAAGAGGAAAATCAATTTTGTAATACTCATTATTACCCGTAAGTCCAAACTGATCAGACAACTTCGTAAGCGTATATAATACTTTGTCATGTAGTTTCCCAAGGGCTAGATTTTGTGTTAATTGACTCATATTGATAATTCGATTACTAAGTACTTTTAATAATGCCATCATAAATCGAGGTCGCTGAATTAAAAAATTTTCAAATCTTTCCTTATTCATCAAACAAATGTGGCTTTCCTCTATAGTTTCAATATAATTGTCTCGTGTACCAAATGAAATGATATCCATTTCCCCAAATACATTACCTTCGTTGAGTATATCCGAAGTAAATTGCTTACCTTGAGCATTTACCTTGTACAGGCGCAACCTCCCCTTTTTAACAAAATAAAGCCCCTCAGAAAAAGTTTCCGGTGTTTGAATAAAAGTGTTTTTCGGAAAAGTCGTTATTAAAGTTAATTGTTCCATTTCTATTAAATCTTCCATCGAGAGCGAATTAAGCAGATTAAATTGTGATAAGTATTGAATGTTGTCCATTTTTCCTCCTTATAATTACATAGACCTCACAAGACTATAACACCATGTAAACACATTGAAATCAATTGAAAACCGGTGACAGTCACTTAAACAAACATATTAGTAAACGTGATTGTTTGAACTTTCATAAACGATCTAGTGGGAGATTCCAGATTACTATTAATATCAGGGCTTTAACCAAAATAGTAGTTACTGTTTTAGCTTTTAAGTGGAAAAATTCATCATATAAGTCAATGACAATTAGACTCTATAGAAACTTAAGGTCCTGTTAATGTTCCTTTTTCCCAATAAGCTTCTCCATACTAACAAATAGATTAATATAATGTTACACAAATTATAATAACTTACGTAACTTATTCTTATTTAATATTACATATATGGAATGTTACTTCCTAAGTATCTTGTCAAAATAAGAGAATAGAAACAAGAACAATTTTATGATCAAAAACGGGATTTAACAGAGTGGGAACTAGATGAGATAGAACGAACGTTTTAAAATGCGAAAGCTTGTTACACTCACTCTTTGGAACAACAATAAATTACACGATGAAACTGGACAGACTACTGGAACAGATACGATTAAAAAGGAATTGCTACTCGACACTATTGCAGCAATTACGTGTATATGTAGATATTGATTAGATCGTTACAGTAAGATTGGATAGTTTTCAAAATTTGATTGTCTAGGCTAGAAATGGTAAAGTAAAAATAACTTTAGGTAGAGGAGGAGAATTCTCATGAAAAAAAGATCTATTCGTTTTTTAAGTATGGGTATAGGGTTCTCCACTGCTGTTTTTTTCTAAAATTGATGTTTAAGGGAGAAGTCTGCCCTTTTTAGAAAAATAGTAACCTAAAGGAGAATATATCAATGAAATCAATATTAGTTCGAAAAAATCCAATACAGGTGCCAAAGCCTGTTGGAAAATATAGTCATGTAACAATCATTCCTAAAGATGCAACAATGTATGCATTTTCTGGACAAATTGGTGTAGGACACGATGATCAATTGCCGAATACTATACTTGAACAAATCACAAATACATTAAAAAATATTGAAACTATTTTAGCAACAGAGGGAATGGATGCCAGGCATGTTGTGAAGGCTAACATTTGGGCGACAGAGGCAATAGATTGGGATTATTTCGATCACAAATGGGATACTATGTTTGGTAAATCTTATCCCTCAATGACCATTGCCTACGTGTCGGCACTAGGTTTACCAGATATTAAAATAGAGATCGATATATGGGCTGCTAAATAAAGTGAAAAAATCGATATTATTCAAAAGTATTATGTGCAGTTTTATATAAATAAAGTGACGAGGACATAACAGGTTAAAATCTTAAAAAGCGCGAGAAATCAACGTTTCTATAATTGATTTCTCGCGCTTTTCTGATTTGAAATATTGAATATTGAAACTTGCTTTGAAAATATACTTATGTCTCAGCCTCTGAATTTTATTTAATAATTTAAGTGTTGATTACTAAAGCTGAAGAAACCCACACCTGTCGGGATTTATTCATTTTAGTGGGGTACAAAACAACAAAATATCCTATGAACTTCGTTTTCCTTTAATACCTCCAATGAGAGTCATAGGATATTTTATTTTTTCGAAAAAAGCTATATTGTCAATGTTAATAAAAATAATTAAACCTTAATAACGTAACTGCCATTTATAAGCATAGTATTTTTAGATAAGTCTAAAATGCTTAAATTTATGTTACCTTTTTAATTCAAGAGTTGTACATTTTTTTAAAATGGCGAATTGTAAAATCAGATTAGACACTGTATAAAAAAATGCATCAAATCGGAAAAATCGTGTATTATTGGAGTTCCTACACAACCAATAT
>NZ_JBNNMG010000122.1:0-4257 GCF_050272555.1 Lysinibacillus sp. NPDC047702
TTCAGCCAAATGTTCAGTGACCGTTTGTTCAAGTGATGTCAAATCTTCACTATTAGCTTTATCATTCTCCAAACCTTTAATTGCAGTATCAATAATATCCATATTGTTATTTTGTACTTCGACATCATAAAATTCGTTTATATCAGGCTTTGTTAAATTGTAATTAGGTGTTTGCTCTGCCACTAAACTCCCTCCTCGTCTATTGTGATATGTTTATAGGCGCTTAGTTGTTGATGAGTATAAGGTGTTAAATCACTGTATTTTGCTCCTGTAAATACAACTGGTGTGGTTAATAATTCGTAATATTGATATTTTTTTAATGCTTTATATGGTACATGCTCTATATCCTTGTACAAGTAGTACATTGGTGATATATCTAACTCCATATTTTGTGGTGTGATACGTTCTAATAAATCGGTTACTGCCTTGACCATGCTTGAAAGCGTTAATGCAATACGGATTTTTATATACTTTTCAGATGGACTAACCGTAAGTTCGTATTCGCCTTCACCTAGTAAACTATCTAAAATGCGTTTGAGAGTGATGCGTGTATATGGTGCTTGGTCATTATATTTCGCTAAAATTCTAAAACGTCGTGTTTCAATAGTGTCTGCGGATGAACTTGCGATTTTCAGCATGCGTTCATATCTATCGGCGCCATTTCTGTTAATCGTAGCAATAAATTGATTGTTTGTTTCGTCCTCAATGATTTGCCACAAGTAGCTTAATATTGGATTTTCCATGGCAGCTATTTCTTTTAATTCTTTGTAGTCCTGTAGTATAGGAGGTAAATAACTCATGACATCAACTTGCTTAACCACTCACAACACCACGTTTCGGAATAGCTTCCATATTTAGCTCAATGTTTGATGTATCACCATTTAATTGTGTATCAACAATATCTACGATGCCTGGTAATGCAAGTAACCGTGTCTCGATTTGTGAAATACGTACAATAACACCACTATGATCTTCTTCGTATGTCACTGATTTCGCCCATTGTTCAGCCAATTCCTTGAAATACATATCAACAATAGATAATACACTGGTTTCAATATCAGGCCATGAATAGCCACTTTGATAAGTGATATTCAAGGTGACATTAATAGTAGTTTCATTTACTCCAGATACAGTAACTACATGATCAATCGGAGCAGTACCAACACCTTCGCCTTGTAAGTTTAATGGATCCACTAACTCTTGAACTTTATCAATCAATAATTGAGTAGGTTTTCGATATTGCGCATCTATAATGGTTAGCCCAACAGTACCAGGACCATATTTAGCACGATAAACTCGTACACCGCCTACTCCTTCCATCTTCCCTACTTTTTCTTTGTAGTCAGCCCTGTTACCTCCAAACTCTTGCGATTCGAAGGAATTAAAATAACGTTGGCGAAACGCCTCTGTTCCCTCCTCATCTTCCCCCGGAATAAGCACGGCTGTTAATCTAGCCCATTGTAAATTATTAATATATTCAATCGGCACAATTGGTCCCAGAAACATATTTCCTAAAGCACCAGGAGTCTCACACTCCAAAATAAATTGACCAATCGTAATTTTTTCAATTACAACATAGTTCAGCTCATCCAAGCTAAACCTACTGCCGATTGGTACATCAATGTTAAATTCGCCTTTTAACTTTGCTTTTGTCGCTAGATAAGGTTTCAAACCACGCTCTGCAGCACGACGGATTAGATATTCTCTCGGTGCTGTGTCTGCATAGACCAGGTCAATGAGGTACTTCATTGTTACAAGCATTTGAACAGTTTCTAACGAATTTACAACAGTAGCATTAAAGAGTGGTGATGTCTCCCGCATGTCTAAATTCGGATCCATAGATGCCACATTTGCACGTTTCATTGCTTGTAAATCTTCGAATGTAGCATCTAAACTAAATGGCGTTGTCATGAATATATCACCTCTTTCTCGCCGTCAATATCACCAAAGATTGTATGAGCTGTGTATTGGACGTGTACCTTATTTTTGTGGGTTGTCACCACAAAGGAATCCACTTCGTTTATTCGATCATCTTGCAATAAACATTCGCGGATACGCCTAGGAACCTCACTAGCCACATATGATGTAGGCATCCCAAACAAGTCTTTGAACTCCACAAAATTATTCCAACTGTAAATAATATGGTCGTAACGCTCAATCGAAAGCATTAAAAAAATCGCTTGTTTCATGGCTTCTAGTTCATCTACAAAGCCAACACAGCGATTTTTATCTATATATAATTTATGAGCTTTTGATGGTTCAACAACTTCTTCAAAATCAGGAACTAGACCATCATTTTCTATATCTACTACTTGTGGTAACATCACGTCACCTCTTTATCTATAATTAAATATTGTTGACCGCCATGAGCACGAATCATTGTGACCCTATCACCTACAATAAGACCATTATGGACTAAGAACTTCTTACGCCCTTTATAATCATGATTATGCGAAGCGAATTCTGCATCTCCAGAACCACCATCACGATTTTCCGTTAAATGGTCAACTGTCATTTCGACCTCATAATCCATGACAGCTCGAGTCAATTTCAATTGCTCTTGTTCCAATGGTAACTTCTGGTCAATTTCTACTTTTAAAGGGTTTGTACTTATCACGGTGCCATAAACAATCGTAGAAAGCTTCTGAGCATTGAGTATGCCTAAAACAATGCCTTGTATATTTACCAAAAAATCTGTCATGCTACGCAATGAAATCACCACCAATCAACTTCAAATCCATTCGATGATCTGAATCATAAAATGTATGTTTAACTGTTTCCACCATCATAAAGTTAGCGACTGTTAAATCTCCTAAATACATTTGGACACCGACTTGGCTGCCGCCGCGAATTGTTGAATCGCCAAAGACTTTATTAATGTGAAGCTTTCTAGATTTGCGATTATAAAGCTTTAACATTCCATCAGCTTTTGCCTTACCATTTTCTTTTTCATTGAGCTTATCTGTCATTTGTAAGACGCCCCAGTCATTCATTTTGGAGCTATCTTGGGCAATAAAAATTTCGCGTTTTCCTGTCTCCTTATTCTCGCGAACTAATTTTATTTTATTGTACGTATTCTCATCAATGGATGTTGTATATTCAAAAGATTCTCCTGATTCTTCATCAATTAAGAGATCTGATTTAAGCATTTTGATATTGCGAAGATTTAACGAGCCATAGTCGTCATATAGTACGTACAAATCACCTGTATTCAAGGTAGTATCTGATAAGGCGTTATCCATAATCGTAAACAGTTCTTGATTATCCTCCACCCTAGAGGCTATGACATGCTTTGTATTGGCAACTATACCTGTATTTAGTTTAAAGTCCTTTGCGATCATCTGCAGCACTTGAGCAGCCGTTTTATTAGCATATACATAGGTGTCTTTATTTTTAAAGTAGCGAAGTTGATCGTAACAAGTAACAGTAATCATACGGTTATTTGTACGCTTTTTGGTAAAGACAAAACCGAAAAATATTTTATGTCCGTCATAGTCAAAGCGAACAGCATCGCCTTCATGGAAACCAAGTAATTCGTCTTTTACGATGTTAAATGTTAACTTCCCTGGTGTACCCTTACGATGCGTTTCCCACTCTATTCCTTCCTCTACGGCACACTCAAAAATACGACCCTTACTTATGATAAAAAGTTGTGATTTAGCCAAGTTTAATCACCTGCCCAACCTTTATAACATTTGGATTACTGATTTTATTTAATTTTGCTAGTTCTGTATATTTGGAGCCATCCCCTAAATATTTTTTAGCGATAGCCCAAAGAGTATCACCTGACACTACCGTATGTGTTTTGGGTGTCTCCTTGCCTGTTGTCGGGCGTTTTTGTTCAACGACAGCCTTTTGAGTGGTTGCTGCATTGGACGTGCTAGATGTATTGCTAGAAGCTGTAGCAGGCTTTGTTACAATTCGTTTGTTACCATAAGCCTTATACTGTTTTAATGAAATTCTAACCGTCACATCAAAGCCATTCTCGGCTGATTCCATAATTTCATAATCTTCAATAGTTACCGTCATATTGGTATCAAAAAGGAGATTACCGTTCGGCATCATCCGATTTACAATGAACTGAAAAGGCTTGTCATCAATCTTCAATTTTTCGAGCTTTTCAAGATAAAACGTAGCTGGCTGAAAACCGTTCGTATAAACAGCAAACGGATATTTGACGTTTGGGAGTAATACCTCAAACTCAATATCCGTTAGGCCTGGCTTTTTAATTACATTTACTTCTCCATCATTCATTAA
>NZ_JBNNMG010000123.1:0-4211 GCF_050272555.1 Lysinibacillus sp. NPDC047702
GGAAAGCGAGTAGCCTGGAACGGAAATCACCTTCATTTGACTTAGTAGTGTTCACAAAGAGTCCCTTGACCATTTAGTTTTTCAACACTATGAAAATACGGCACATTCTCTACTGTGCCGTATCGATATTAACTTTATTTAACTTCTTCTCTTAATTTCTTCTTTGTTTGCCAGCCTAAGATGATGAATTCAATCAAAACCACTGCGATCAAAGAGGCACCAAACAATGGCATCAAAATTCCTAAAAGTATGAGGAAAATAACGAAAGGCATTGAAATTTTATGAGAAATTTGTGGTGGCGCAGATAGCTCACCTTTTTTCTTCCGTAAAATCCAAGTGCGAATTCCCCACGCAATCACTGCTAAAAAGGCTAGACAAACAACTAGGTTTAATAACTTATTTGGCCAGCCAAACAAGTGACCTTCATGTAAAGGAATTCCCCATGTAAAGAACTTGGCCAACATACCATAATCCTCATAGTTAACTTGGTCAATAAACGTTCCGCTATACTGATCAAAATACATAGTTGCTTCTTCTGTAGGCTTGACATCGAGACCTGTTACTCCAGAGTTACTAGCCTTCGCCACTGTAAACACGCCTTCACCGTTTGACGGATAAATAATCGAAAAAGGTTTAGCGATATTCATGGAAGTGATTCCTTTTTCAAGATTAGCAATCGAAATTTGGCTGTCGTTTGTATAACGGACAGCGCCACCACCATGATGCTGAGCATGTTCACCCTTAGATGCTGGTGCTTCTAATTGACGTGTTGCCCATGGAATTTCAGACACATCGGAAGTCGGTGGCTTTTGCTGTAATAATGGGTAACCGAAAGTTGGACTTTCTGACGCTATATCTGCAAGCATCGAGCCTTGAAAGGCAGACCATAATAGTCCTGTAGAAATGAACATCACCATTGGAATGGTAATGATTGTCCCAACAAGTGCATGGTATCTCTTACTTTTTTGTCGTTTATTTTCAGACTTGTGCTTTTTCAATAAATTTCCTTTAAAGGTCATATAAAGTCCTGACAGTAATAAAAAGATTGTCCAGCAAGCTGCTAATTCTACTAAATAATTGACAAATGTACCACCAATAAATAAGGAACTATGCGTATTTCTCATAATATTAGAAAATGTATAATTGGCATCCTGACTGCCAACCATTTGATGATTGTCATCTAAAAATACGTATTTCTCTTCTTTCCCATTTGATAATGTTAAACGAGTATTATAAGGTTCCTCTAACATAATCACTTTAGTAGCGGAGTATCCTGCAAACGCCGCTTCAGCCTTTTCCACAGCTTCATCAATTGTTAAGACCTCTTCTTTATGACTATTGCCAAAGAAATAATCATCATATAATTGATTCTCAACATCTGTAAAAAATAAATAACCAATTCCACTCAATGTTAGTGATAGAAGTAATGGCGTAATAAAAAGTGCTGCGAAAAAATGCAGCCGCCAAAATCTTGTATAAAGTAAATTTTTCATAATTAATCTCCTATTTCTCTATTTATAGCAGATTAATTATATAAATAAAAAGTGAAATATGAGTGAAGTACTAAAGGCAATTTTATGACAAACAAATGTATTCCAATTGGTATTATTATTATTTAAGTCAATAAAATGGCTACCTCAAACAGCTGCGAGGTAGCCAAAGAAAATATACTATCCTACTAATTCTTTCAAAACATTGGCATATGCAGCTAAAATAGACTGCTCATGTGCGCCATCATGTCCAAGATATTGTTCAACAAGCTCCTTTAGTGGTTTTGCAGCATAAGGCTCTTGCATAATTTCAAATTTTAATAAGCTTTCATAGTATTCAACGACTTGTGGATTCATGTGGACCACTCCTTTAATTTTTTACATAAAAAAACATCTTTCCCTCATCAGAAAGATGTCTACTATGACAAATACACGACATAATACAGTGATTGCCATGGTGAAAAAAGCTTTCTATTAGACATAGAAGCTACCTGTTTAGCAATCATCGTACTATGAGCATGCAGGAGAATTTCTCTAGTCACACTCAACACCCCCTATCCTCGTAGGTTTTTTGGTTGTACTAGATAAAGGCAGGTCTCCTGGCTTCTCATCAACACGCCTCACAGCCTTCCCAGTTTCCCAGTGGCATTTGTGATTTGCTCCGAATTACAGTTGCGGGACAGCGTCGGATTCCCACCGAACTTCCCTTTTAAACAAATCGAAAAATCCAATTTGTACCTCTATCTTATTATTCCGTTTTTATTATTATACCATAAAGATTTGTGTGCACAGTCACAATCCAGATAGAATAATTGTAATCATTGTAACTTGTTATATAATATAACAAACTTTTTTTGATCTTAAGACTATGTTACCATATGAGGTAATATATGTTTTGGGAGGAATACATATGAAATGTAATAAAATCGGAATACTACTATTAATAAGTTTACTCATTATCTTAGTTTTATCTGCTTGTAGTAAAGAAAATGATACAGGTTTCGATGATCAATTTATTGCTGATTTAAAAGATTATATTCAAGTGGAATGGGAATATAAAAACATAGAAGAAAATAATATTATCAGTTTGATTAATTTACATGAATCACAATCTCACTCGTTTCTAAATTCTAGTGATGAAATAAAAGAAACTCTTGCACAACAGCTAGTATTCTATGAAGATGTAACAAATTATTCAGATATTAAAATAGACTTCAATCCTAAAACAAGCTCGCCAGAAGAAAAAGAAGTCTATGATGCAATAGATGATTTTAAAACAAAAAAACTCTATCATTACACTCCAACTACCAATTTAGTCGATACAATTAATCAAGTTCCTATACAAAATGCTAAAGAAGAGTATGAAAATTCTTTACGTGAACTAGATAAATCATGGGATCATATTAAATCTCTTTCAGAAAAGTATAATTTGAATCTTTTTAGAGATGAAGAATGAACGATTTTTTATTAAATTAATCAAAGAAGCTTCATGTTACCTAATAATGTAGGGCTACTTCATTGCCTTACTCGTAATCTATTTCAAGTTAAACTTTTATCAATCACGTCTTGGCGACTAGCTTTCATGTGAATGCATCCAGGAAAAAAGCTTCCGAAATTTTACTATTTTGGACGTTTTCCATTAAAAATCTCATAAACTATACATAAAAACAGTAGTCTGTAAATATTTTACATTAAATATATTTGCATTCCATTTATGTTTAATATAACCTATGTATATAGACATCCTTTTACAAGGAGTCAATACAAATAAGAGGAGTGCATTAAACATGGCAAAAAAAATTAAGAAAAACAAAAATGAAGAGGCTGTAGCTGAGAAAAAGACAAAGAAAAAAGCTGACAAAAAGAAACTTGAGAAAAAGTTAGCGAAGAAAAAAGCTGAGAAAAAAGTAGAAAAGAAAGCTGCTAACAAAAAAGATAAAAAGAAAAACAACAAGAAAGCAGCTTAACAAAAAGAGTAGCTGGAGAAAACGAATGGTTTTTCTCCAGCTACTTTTTTTGGATTGAAATTATGAAAACAATAAATTTACTATCTAGCCCTTCATAAACAGCATTCCAATTCTCCATATTATTATAGACTTTCAGAAAGTTTTCGTTTCCAGCAAAAAAAAATCCCCTATCCCGCACAGTAGAATTTAAATTGCCAAATCAAATAAAAAATAACTTAACATATGATTGAGCATAAATGCTAGTATCTCCCTATTAACATTCGTTTCTCTCTACTTTCCTTTTTATATTTTTGATTTTATTGTTTTATTTTAAAATCTAATCGCAATTCTGTACCGAAGCTCCCTCTTACTACATTAGATACTGGCTCTATTCACACTACTCTTAGCAAAATCCTGTGTGTTTTAGTTATTAAGTAAAATGGCGTTACTTGCTCCTGTAACCTTCTAATTTAAAACGAAAGTTAGATCATTAATATATCTACGTTTATAATAGACAATCAAATAGGCATTATGCATATAGTTTTTTTTGGCTGTAATAGATAAAAGCTGGTCTACAAAAATAAGCAGGAGTAAGTTTTGTTCCTTAATTTCTCTGATTTAAAGATGAGTTATTGCAAAAACTAATTCGATTAGTTAAAATGAAAATACGATTAGTTTATTAAGGGAGCATTCCTGTTAGAAACGTTTTCGGGGACTTGAAATAAAAAAAGCCCTCTTGTATGATGCTTGAGTATCAACAGACAATTGACTCGCA
>NZ_JBNNMG010000124.1:0-4137 GCF_050272555.1 Lysinibacillus sp. NPDC047702
TTATTGATACTGCAATTAAAGGTTTGGAGAATGATAAAGCTAATAGTGAAGATTTGACATCACTTGAACAAACGGTCACTGAACATTTGGCTGAAGTTGTGTGGCATGATGTTATTTTGTTAAATGGTTGGGAGCCCTATAAAGTCGGTTATGAACCAAAATTTACTATAGATAAACATAATAATTTAATTATTAAAGGTACAATTAAAAATGGAGTAACAACACGTAATACTACAATATTTGAATTACCTGAAGGTGTACGACCTACTACGTATAGGACTTTTATTGTAGGTAACAATAATCAAAACATAGACAATTTCCAATTTACTGTGGTAGGAATAAGTGTATCGCCATCAGGAAATGTAAATTTAGATACTGTTGTACCATACACGCAATTATTAACACTAGACGAGATACGCATACAAATGTGAGGTGAAGGTAAGTGAGAAAAACAAAAACAGAGCATGGATTTTTTACAGATAATGAAGAATCTGGAGAAACAGCGGAAGAAGTATATGAAAAGTGGTTGTTACAAGATTTGCATCCACCTCTACAAGAAATCCAAGACGCTGAAATGGAAATAAAAACAATTAATTTATTAACAGACATGGGGGTTATTTAGATGGACAAATTACACTTAGAAGGATTAACAATTATACAAAAACGGCTAGTAAAGGCATATGCTACCACTGTAATGGGCGGTGTCCGCACAGTGCAAGATGTTAAACCGGTAGAGCTACAACACTATGTAGAGTTAGAAATTGCTGAACGTGAAATCTCCATTTTAACAGGAGCTTAATTTTCAATCTTGGAGAGGGTATAAAATAATTTGTAAACATTGTACATCCAGAAAGTAGTGTAAATTCATATAATTGAATGGTACTATTTGATTATTGAATCATTTATTAGGAGGATTTATGAAGAAATTAATGTATTTGGAGGGTTTAAGAGGTGTTGCTGCAATTATTGTAGTTCTTAGTCATTTCGTGCAGTTTTTTTATCCTAGATTGCTATATTCAGATGATAGTTTAACACATATTTACCTAGAATCTTGGATAAGCAACACTCCTTTAAATCTTATTTACAATGGTAATTTTGCCGTTTGCATTTTCTTTATTCTAAGTGGCTATGTATTGAGTTTGAAGTTTTTGAAAACAAAAGATCCTATTGTACTTTATGAAATGGCCTCTAAAAGGTATTTTAGATTAGCTATACCTGTATCAGTTTCTATTTTCATTTCTTATATAATTGTGCGAGTAGGCGGAATTTTTTATTCTAAGATAATGTCAATGACGTTAGTGTCTATAGATAAACTTTTCGAATTAAATCATAACTCATTTCAAGTTATTAAATTAGCATTATATGATGTTTTTATTAAAGGTGATGCATCGTACAATCCTGTTTTATGGACAATGAAGTATGAATTATTCGGGTCATTCATGATTTTTATTTTATTGCCATTAATCGCGTATAGAAAGTACTCTTATATAAAGTATGTTTTGTATATATTCCTTGTCATTTTTATTTCAAAAGTTGCAGAATTATATTTTGTTTCTTTTGTTTTAGGAATGATGTTATGTGAAATGCATATTTCCAAAACAGGTTTCTTTAAATTTAATAATAAATTTCTCAAGATGTGTTATTTAATAATAGGTATTTATTTTGGAACTTTCCCATATGTAGACACTAAAGGTTCTATTTACGAAGTACTTCAGTTAAGTATTTTAGGTGGAAATGCTTTTGTATTTTACCATATTGTCGGTGCATTTTTCTTATTGATGGCTTTTATCCAATCAGAGTTACTACAAAGATTTTTCTCGAAAACGATTTTTGAGTTCTTGGGTAAAATCTCCTTCTCGATTTATCTGACACATTTTATAATTTTATTTTCATTCTCATCTTTCTTATTTGAAAAACTAAGTCATTTTGGATTCTCATATAATATCACTTTTATTTTAATGGCTGTTCCATCGTTATTAATTATGGTCATAATAGCATACTTTATGTATAAGTATGTAGATTCTTATGCTGTTAAAATTTCTGGGAAAGTATATGATCGTTTCTTTAAAAAAATCTTAATTAGTTTTCGTTCTCTATTTACTAAAAAGACAACAAATGATAGGAAAACATTTTAAAAACGTATAATGCATGATTCTAACAACACCAAAAGCAATTTGTAATTAAAAGTTAGAGACTACTATACATTTTTATGTACTTGTAGTCTCAATAAATAATTATATTTTAGTTTATTGCTTTTTTCCCAAAATAAATGGTGTATATCGATTAATAAAATATATTATCGGCAATAAAACTAACATTGCAAGAAATGTAACTGAAAGACTTCTCAATACTCTGTCATCCATTGCATAACCTATTTCATTGTAAAATATACTTACAAAAAATATTATTGGTAAATGAGTTGCTAGAATAACTAATGAATTTTTACCGAGATATTCTATGAAATTTGATTTTAATAATGAAGCAAATATTATGGTAAGTAATATACCGCAAATTGCAGGTGTATAGAAATTATAATAATCATTTAGTCTATTGTTGTTCATATCAATAATATAGTTATCTTTAATCATTTGATTAATGAACAGCAAGAAAATTGGAAGTGTTATTACGAGTAATTTCACTTTTTGGTTTAATACAGAATTTATCAATCCAACTGTTTTCGATATATATCCAAGTCCGAAAAAAACTATCGCTGAGAAAGCTATATCAATACTCCAAGGTAATCTAATAGGCATGTAAATACTATCTAAATATCCAACAATTGAAAATACTAATAGTACTGTAACCAAAAGCTTTGTGCTAGTAATTTTTTTTAGTATAAAGTAAAAAATAATCTCTACTACGAAAAGACAAGTTAAAAACCACAACGCGACATTGTAATCTAACCAACCAGAAATGCCATTAGAGTAAAAAAATCCGACAAATAATTTTGGCCAATTTATTTCATTAGAGATGAATAAAGGTGTTGTCGCATAATAAATTAAAGAAAGTATCGAAAATATAAAGTATGGAATTAATAATGAGCGAGACTTGTTACTAATGAATTTTCCTAAACTGTTGTATTTTTTAACTGAAAAAAGATATCCAGATAAAAAGAAAAATAATGGCATATGAAACGAATAGATTATTTTCAACCAATTATCAGGTGGGTATGCATGTCCAAGTATTACAATAATGATTCCTAACCCTTTTGCGGTATCAATCCATCGAATTCTGTTTGTATTTTCAAACATTATAATCTCCTTTAATCGTAATGACTATATTATAACTAAAGAAGGTGATATTTTCTTTCTAAACTATATCAGTTCCATAGTGAGCAAATAATGATAAATTTATCTCAGAAGCAACAGAAGTTGTTTAATTATCTGTCTATTTACCAAACCTTAGCATCATAAGGAGTGGTAAGGTGGAAAATAAATTTTTTATAGGAGTCTTTAACGGATTAGTATTAAGTATTATTTTGTGGATTTCTATTTTTGGATGGATACGAATAATTAAAAATTTGTTATAGAATAATCGTTCCAAAATGTTCAACAACGTCACTCATATTGAGTGGCGTATTTTTATTAAAAAAGGAAGTGAAAATATGCCAACACCAAATTTAGGTTTACCAACAATTGACCATAACATGTTTGCTGATGTACCAAGAGACATGAATGCGTTGGCTTATGCAGTAGACGAAGCTGCAGGGCCAAATGGTAAAATCGCATTGAAACAGGAGGTACAATCACTACAACAATCATTTAATAATCATGTTAATGATAATGTTAAACATGTTACAACGCCAGAGCGCGCTGGTTGGAATAAAGCTGTGGCAGACATAGGAGATAGAAATCAACTAAATACTCAAAATAAAGCAAACTTAGTCAGTGCAATAAATGAGGTTTTTACCTCGTCCGTTGATAAAAACATAAAAATAGCATCTGCTATCACGGATAAGGGCGTTCCAACTTCAGCGGATGCGACTAGCGACCAAATGGCTGCTAATATACGTGCTATTCAAACTGGTAAAAAACAGAAATCGGGTTACGTTACTGGAGTCAGGTTAGCAGATGGTAATGATCAAATTACTGTAACAGGCTTAGATTTCTTACCAAGAATGATTTTCGTAAGGTCTCC
>NZ_JBNNMG010000125.1:0-4079 GCF_050272555.1 Lysinibacillus sp. NPDC047702
CTATTTCTTGGTTATTTGTACGACACACCATTTACCTATGCCATACATATCGCCAGAACGAAAAAATTCGAGAGTATTATAGAGTTTGTCTACGCAGCAACAACAGATGGCACGCCACTTGAACAAATCAAAAATGAGTTACAAGTAGCTTAGGGTACCTGTCATTGATTCGAGTATGGTAATTTTTGTATTTAAAAATGCTCATTTAGAGTTATATAGATAATTGGCTGGAGTGGTGAATGGAAATAGTTATCCAAGTGATATTGAGATGAGGTATTATTAAACTAACAAAGCATTTTTACTTGAAAAATTTGATAATTTTAGTAGGGAGAGACTTGTTATTATAAAAAATAATTTGCTATTACTATTACTGTTGATTTTATTCTTGGGAGGATGTTCAAACAGTATTTTTGAAGATGATACTACAATTACAAGTATTGAGATTTTGAAATTCGCAAGTGCTTCACCAAGTCCTGAAGAACATAGAGAGCAAGAAGGTGAAGTTATTTCAGTCATTAAATCAAAAGAAGAAATAAAGCGACTTATTAATTCGATTGAAAGAGCAGAACAAAAAAGTACTGAAAGCATGAATATTGCATTGCCTAATCATTTAATTATATTTAAAGAAAACGAAAAATTAATCTTAACACTCGGCTATTACCCCGATATTAGTAATAAGAAGGATGAATTCCTTGATTTAGACAAAGATAAAATTTATATATCCAATGCACTGAATTTAATTCAAAAATAATAAACATAGGCTTTAGTTAAATAATCCATAAAAGACCACTCCGTGATGGGTGGTCTTAAAGTTTGTTTATAATTCTCTGTGATGCAAAGTACAAAGAGAATATCTAATATCTTTCTATAACTGGATCAATAGTGCAAGATGAACCATCGTTAGAAAATTGGCTGGGTTGGTAAAACCTATCCATATAAATTTTATATGAGGTATTATTAAACTAAAAGAGTTAATTAAGAAGTATAATATTTGTGAAAATCATTGAGAGGGGAATTTATTTTAAATGAGAAAAGTATACTTGTTACTTGCGATTATTGGTACAGTATTTCCGTATTATTTTTTGGTGAAATTCTTGAACGAAAACGGATTTGATTTAGGGTTATTAATAGATTTATTATTTACAAACTCGATATCGACCTTCTTCGCTGTTGACTTTTTTATTTCATGCTTTGTTTTTATAATCTTTATGTTTAATGAGTCAAGAAAGTATAACATTAAAGAAAAGTGGATATGTCTATTAACTTTGTTTACAGTTGGTTTATCATTGGCATTACCGTTATTTTTGTTTTTCAGACATCCGTACATAAAGAAATAAGTGTTGTAAACTTCAATGAAAGAACGTAAAAATCTTACATATTCTGTGGTGTAGTGTTGATTTTGCGTTACATGGATGGCAAACGAAGGCTTTAGTTGAATAAACCATAAAAGACCACTCCTGCGATGGGTGGTCTTAATTGATGAAAAATCAACCGACTTAACCGACCAAATCATGATTTTTAAAGAATATTTATGATTATTCTTGAGGATTAATGAAAGTTTGTAGACAATAAAATACTGTTATATCAAGCTTTTGACCAGTCATGTTTTATCGTGATAACACGGATACTTCAACGACATGATGGTTGTTGCTTTAGAGGCTGCTATTCAAGAGTAGTTGATATAACAGAGTTTTCAGCATAGATTAAATACCAAAAATAAGGCAAGTGACCAAAAAGTGACCATTTTTTTATAAATGGTCGCTTTTTTGGTCAGTCGCTTTTTCTCATAGTTAAGTGGCTATAGGTATTAATCGTTTCTTAAATGTTAACATGTCCAAGTTGTTCTTGAATAATTTTTAAATTTACATAGTAGATTTATTGGGTAACGGGTTTCCATCGCTAGTGCAACTGAAAACTTTGCTTATTCTAATGCTGCATTGGTTATAACAAAAGTTGCGTATTTCAAACATTTAGATCGAAATTGTGAGGTATAGTAAAACTTCGCTAAAAAATGTAGTAAATTGATATTGTGATAGTTTTCGGAGAGACTATCCCTAGGTTAGACAATTAATGGTTACTCCTTGCAGACACTATTAAATTGGTTGTCTCTCTTTATAATGACAATACATTCCATTTATCCTATGATATAGGTAGATGGGAGGTGTGGGTATAGAAAAGAAATTAAAAATAAACAATATTATTAGTGTAGCATTAATTGTATTGATGACCTTTTCCTATATAAGACTTGTTTTAAGAGAAGGAATCACTCAAGTTGGTTATTTGTCAACGGGTTTATATGTATTTGCTGTTGGTATTACAATCTTCGGCTGGTTCTATCAATGGAGAACTAACCAAATAATCAAGAGTAGTCAAAGTCACGTCTAGCCTACATTATCTTGCATATTTCTAATAGTGACTATCATTCCATACGCATTATGATTGATGTTGAAGGTGGTGAAATAAATGAGTGTGAAAAATAAAGTAAAATATTCTAATATGGTTACAGTAATATCTATGTTAGTATCAACTTTCTTTTTTATAAAGCTTGTCCTAAATAAAGGAATTGAACAAGTACATTATTTAACATTAACATTATATGTAGTAGCTATCGTAGTATCGATTATAAGCTTTATAGTACATTGGAAGACTAAACAGGTCATTAAGAGAAATGAAGGTCATGCCTAACTAGGTGTGGCTTTTTATTATGAAAATAACCATAAAAATATATCCATAAAAGCTTGTAATTTAGTACTGCATATGGTACTGATATTGTGGGAGGTGAAACAGCAAAGATAGAAAAAATCATTATAGAGATGAAAAACCAATTAAAGGGAATAACCTTCACGGAAATAAAAAACCTTGAACACAATGGATATAAGGAGATTAGAATTAGAGGCTCTCATCACCATTTCCAAAATGAACAAGGGCTTGTAACAACCGTCAAGCTTGAATTTCCAGTAGATTTTCAAGTTGTGAAGGATGCACTAAACAGAATAGGCGAATAACTTCCCCTTCTGTTTTCCCTTATCCTAAGCCATAACACATGAAAAATCAAAAAGACTTACATTATTATTTGTCGTTACCGTATACATTTCAAGTGCGTAAAACAAAGAATGGGTATTGGGCTAATGTTAAAGAGTTAGATGGCTGTCATACACCTGCATCAACAATTGAGGAAGCTTATAAAGACTTAGAGAAGGTCTTACAAATGACTATTGAGACAAAGCTAGAGTATGGTGATCCAATATCTGAGCCTGTTGACCATGAATACAGTGGGAAATTTAATGTGCGTGTACCTAAGACCTTGCATAAGCAGCTGGCTCAAGAAGCTGAAGAAGAGGGTGTATCATTGAATCAATATGTTGTTTATAAGCTATCGAAATAAGTTTAAAGTCACGTTCTTTTGAGCGTGATTTTTATTATGAAACTGTATCCAAACCAATACAGAGCCCCGTATGCGACGATCGTGTTGTATTTGGGATTTTTTGGAGCAAAAAGTTGTTACACATTTCCCTATTTTTGGATTATCGTAAAGTGGGAGGTGAAGTAACTTTGAATAATAGAAAATTAATATTGATTTGGGAAGATATTTTAATGGAACAAGGCGGAGAAGAAATTGTGAATATCTTAAAAAATAAGTATGTAAATTATAGTATTGAAGACTTATTAAATGTAGCCTTTCTATTTTTAGAAAAAGAGAATGAAAATCATCCTTGTAGGCACAGAATTGTAATCGGAGATTATTTAGATAGGGATGAATATACCATTGTTTATAAAAGTAATCAGATTAATTATCATGAATTACTGATAGGGTTAGTTATTTTGATGCAATTGATCAATTTTGAACAACGGTCAGAACTTATAATTAATTTAGCTTATGCTTTAAGAGAAATGGATACGGAAATTTCACATCAGTTTGCAAAAGATATAGCCGAACAAATATAGGCAATACAACTAGTATTTAAAGCACTTTTAAACAGTGCTTCATAGTGTTGAAAAATTAAATAGGCAAGGGACTCTTTGTGAATATTTAGTCAAAATGAAGGTGATTTCCGTTCCAGGCTACTCGCTTTCCAGTG
>NZ_JBNNMG010000126.1:0-4028 GCF_050272555.1 Lysinibacillus sp. NPDC047702
AACGGAACAAGACACTCAAATAGAGTAAGAGAAGCGTTTTATAACTTGATTTCTGTTATTCGAGAAGAGTCAAAGTAGTGAACACTTTGAGTAAAATGTTCAGTTGTTAGCTGCCTATGATTTTTGAATACTATGATACAGTTGCACTCTTTTATGCTACTTTAAATAAAGGAGGGATTTGTATGAATATAACAAGTTT
The DNA here is from genome assembly GCF_050272555.1 of Lysinibacillus sp. NPDC047702. Classification (NCBI taxonomy): domain Bacteria; kingdom Bacillati; phylum Bacillota; class Bacilli; order Caryophanales; family Bacillaceae; genus Lysinibacillus; species Lysinibacillus sp. NPDC047702. The sequence continues at coordinate 200 of NZ_JBNNMG010000126.1, forward strand.
TGAAAAATTTTTAACTCAACAAAATTCAATTACAAGTAAAACGAAAGCAGTTCAATCACGGGTTGCAAAAGCTAGTAAAGTAGAAAGAGATTTGAAAGTTGATTTAGATGATATTGTAAAAGAGGATCAATTAACCTATGAACTTTTATTGAGGATTCAAAATGAAATGAATGAATTGAATGGAGTTTATCAGAACGCTGTTAGAAAATATTATGAGTATCGGAATGGAAAGAAATTTCCTCAACTGCGACACTTTAAATAGTTAAAAATAAAAAAGCCGCAGCGTCGTTACACGCTACAGCAAAGAATTGGTTCATGCCCTTCGGCTAGTCAGATAAGTCATTATACCACAACTTAGGAGGGCAAACCTAATGGGCAAACAAGGGCAAAAACATTATGATGCAGAAGAAGTTTACGAAATGATTAATCAGTACTTGCGAATGAAAATAGTACTGGGCATGGAAACAGAAAGCGTACATGGGCATGTAGGTGGTCTAACTTCGAAGTATGACAGTTTGGGAATGCCAAAAGGAATTGGTGGAGTAAGTGATCCGACGTATAATGCAGCATTCCGAGAAACAGGTATTATATCAGCAAGTATGGCTAGAGAATACATGGAACACATACAATTCATTGATGATTGCGTACCGAAAATTACGAAGTTAAGAGAGAAAAGTATATTGCATTGGAGATTAGCTGGATTAAAACCTAAAAACATTGCAGAGTTAGAAGGTGTTACTGCCAGACATATACGTCGCATCCTTATGGATATAGCACAAAAAATGTCCGAAATGTCCGTTATGTCCGAAATGTCCAATGTTTCGTGAGAGTTAAATAAAAATTGTATACTAAAGGGGAGGTCGGACAGGTAAATGTTTCTTCCCTTGGTATTTTTCGAAACAATAAATTACCAGGACAGACAGACCGACGACCGACCAGCGCTGAACAAACTAGTTCGGAGCATGACATACACAGCCGGCCCATATTTTTTAAGAGATTAGGTATCTTAATTAATATAAAAGGCTAAAAAAACGGAAAAGGAGTGGTTTTTATGTGAACTTCGTCCACTTTCCATAATTCAGTCAAAAAAACTTACTACAGCAACAAAGTGCGCGGAAATGCACTATAAATCTAAAACACAATTGCTTTACAAATAATAACGTGGTGTCGCTCTACCATGAGTCGCAAGTGAGCACTCGACAATTACCACAATATTAAAGCTTTCATCTTCGGATGGAGGCTTTTTCTTATTTTTAGAAATGGAGGAGGAAATCAAATTGAATTTTGGTCAAACAATTGAAGTTTTAAAGGAAGGTAATAAAGTAGCGCGAAAAGGTTGGAATGGTAAAGGGATGTTCGTAGTGTACCAAAAAGGCTATCCTCAAGGCATTCCATGCAATAAACAAACTGCTGAAGCATGGGGCTTAAATGAAGGCGATTTATTTAAAGTGGAACCTTATTTACAAATTCGTATGGTGAACGGCTCTCATGCTATGTGGGTACCATCAATCAACGATGTTTTAGCAGAGGATTGGGAAATCATTGATTAAGCCTTCAAACGAGGGCTTTTTCTTTTGCTTTGAAAACTGCATCAAACAGCCAAAACACTTTGAGTTGAGAGGGCAGAGTTTGGTGTGGTTTTGAGAGCAAAAAGATATGATAGAATTAAAAGAAAAAAGAGGTGAGCCTATGAAATTTGATTACACAAATATCATTATTAATGAATTAAAAAGTTGTGGCTTATCAGACCCTGGTGAAATAAACTATTGCAAAAACTATATAACTAACGCTTTTAGGAAAATAGATGATAATTGCGATAATTCCCGACTATCTTTTAATGGACAACAAGATGAAGAGTACAAACATTCACTTGAAGATGGGTGTTGCGGATTTTACGATGATGTCATCAAATTAAATAGCGGTAACATAGTTAAATTTGGGTTTAATTATGGACATTGAGTCACTCATTGAGTGGCTTTTCTTTTGCCTTGAAAAGTGAGTATCGAGCAGAGTTTCCTCCTCCCCTGACTATTCGGTACTTACTTTTGAGGGTGAAATACACATTACAATGCATTTCCAATTAACTTATAATAAGGTTAAAGGAGGATGAGTGATGACTGAAAAATTTAATGGTAAAATCCATTTGCATGGATATGATATTGAGTATTTCGAAGTGGAAAAGAACCCGTTATCAAATGATGTAACTGTACAGGTAAATTATTTAGGATATCCAGACCGATTTAGTTTTGGGAGTGGAGAGACTATAGAAGAAGCAGTTGAGAACGGCGTTAAAATGCAATTAAAAACACATTCTTTGGAGTCAATTAAAAAATTATTTGATTGAATCGACGTCATTTCGACGTCTTTTTTTATTTTACAAAGCAACTAGCATAATGGGGTGATGCCATTGGGAAAGTGAATAAAAGTAAAGGTGGAGCCAAAGGGAAATATAGTGAATGGCTTACAGATGAAGGTTTATTAAAAGTTGAAGGCTGGGCAAGAGATGGTCTGACTGATGAGCAAATATCACAAAATATGGGCATTGCATACTCTACACTAAGAACTTGGAGAGATAAGTTTTCGGCACTTTCAGCAGCCCTAAAAAGAGGTAAGGAAGTAATTGACCGACAAGTCGAAAATGCTTTGCTAAAACGAGCGTTAGGATATGAGTACACTGAAAAGAAATATGAGCAAGTTCAAATGTCCGGTGAAGAATATCACATGCTACAAAAAGTAACTGTACAAAAATATAAATTAGAGCACCCAGATGCGACTTTAGAAGAAATTCGTTTAGTTGAGCTGGGTGTTTCTCGTTATAAGAGTGTGCTTGTAGAAGAACGAACAAAAGAGGTTGTTCCTGATACAACTGCACAAATTTTTTGGCTTAAGAATCGAAAGTCTGATATATGGCGTGATAAGCAACAGGTTGAACATAGTGGAGGTATTACAAATACCATAGCTGAAATGACACCAGAGGAACGTCAGAAGCGAATCGATGAATTGAAGGCGAAGTTGAAATGATTACAGATGCAGAATTATTAGAACTTGAAACTTTGTTGCGGTTGGAATCAGTAGACAAAGCAAAGGACAATTTCTTTAAGTTTTGTAATGTTCTTGCTCCGACATTTTATAAAGAGAACCGACAGTACTTAATTGATATGTGCAATGAAATGCAAGACTTCTATCAGTCAAATGATGAGGTTGCGATTATCAATGTTCCTCCTCGTCATGGCAAATCACGAACAGCTTCTATGCTTGCGCAATGGGTATTCGGTCAAAATCAAACAGAAAAGATTATGACAGGCTCTTACAATGAAATGTTATCAACCACATTCTCTAAAGCTGTACGTAATGGTATTTCTGAAATCAAAGCAGATATGGATACAATTGTTTATAACGATATTTTCCCTGATGTTTGTATCAAACATGGTGACGGTGCGATGAATTTATGGAGCTTAGAAGGTGGCTATAATAACTACTTAGCAACTTCTCCAACTGGTACAGCAACAGGTTTCGGTGCTTCGTTATTAATTATTGATGACTTAATAAAAAATGCAGAAGAAGCATTCAACGAAACTGTTTTAGATAAACATTGGGAGTGGTTTACAAATACAATGCTTTCTCGCCTTGAAGAAGGGGGGAAAATCATCATCATTATGACGCGTTGGTCCTCTAAAGATTTAGCAGGACGAGCGCTTATTCATTTTGAAGAAGAAGGTAAGAAAGTACGTCACATTAATTTAAAAGCTCTACAAGATGACGGAACGATGCTTTGCGAGGAAGTGCTTAGTTACAAGTCGTATGTAAGTAAAACGAGAGCAATGAGTCC
>NZ_JBNNMG010000127.1:0-3706 GCF_050272555.1 Lysinibacillus sp. NPDC047702
AGATGAGACCCTGGAGCGAGCAACGCGAGTGAAGCGGCTCATCGGACGCCCCCAGGAAAGCACTCAGTCGGAACGGAGATCAACCCCTCGTTTTGTGGAAGAGCAATACTTTTGTTCTTACTTACAATTTTGTAGCAGTCGAAAAAAATATTGAAAAACGATGTTAGGAAACCTTACATCCTTGTTGACAGTGTAAAAATTTCGTTATATGATAAGCGGGTATTGGAGGGGACTTAAATGAGTCGTGAAATTAGACGAACTATGCCGTTATTATCCATGAGTATCGTGATGCAATTGACCGAGCTTTCGGCACGCCAAATTCGTTATTATGAAGAACACCATTTAATTGAGCCGCACCGAACAGATGGCAATCGTCGAATGTTCTCATTAAATGACGTCGATACATTGCTAGAAATTAAGGATTATTTAGAACATGGAATGAATATGGCAAAGATTAAAAAAATATTTGCTAAAAAGAGTGATCCTGTTACGACAGATGAGCCAGATTTAAGTGACTCAGAATTACGTCGTATTATGCGTGAGGAAATGCGTCAAGCACAACGCATGCAAAAATCATCCATCCGACGAGGGGATTTATCCCGATTCTATTAAAAGCCTTTAATAGGGTAGGGTAAAGATAAAAGCTAGACAAATTATAGGAGTGTGGAAAACTGTGGGTAAATACACAAAAGAGGACATTAAACGTCTAATCGAAGAAAAAAACGTAAGCTTTATTCGTTTACAATTTACGGATATACTTGGCACAATCAAAAACGTTGAGATACCTGTAAGCCAATTAGATAAAGCACTAGAAAATAAAATGATGTTTGATGGTTCATCTATTGAAGGCTTCGTTCGTATTGAAGAATCAGATATGTATTTATATCCTGATCTAGATTCGTTCGTAGTGTTCCCTTGGACTTCTGAAAAAGGGAAAGTAGCACGCTTCATTTGTGATGTATACACTGCTAAAGGCGAGCCATTTGCTGGTGACCCACGTAATAACCTAAAACGTATCCTGAAAAAAATGGAAGATATGGGCTTCACAAGCTTCAATTTAGGGCCTGAGCCAGAGTTCTTCTTATTCAAATTAGATGCAAAAGGCGAACCAACACTTGAAGTAAATGACCATGGTGGTTACTTCGACTTAGCGCCAACTGATCTTGGTGAAAATTGCCGTCGTGATATCGTATTAGAGCTAGAAGAGATGGGCTTTGAAATCGAAGCTTCTCACCATGAGGTAGCTCCTGGACAACACGAAATCGACTTTAAATATGCAAATGCTATCACAGCTTGTGATAATATCCAAACGTTCAAATTAGTGGTAAAAACAATTGCTCGTAAACATGGCTTACACGCTACATTCATGCCAAAACCATTATACGGTGAAGCTGGCTCTGGGATGCACTTCAATGTTTCATTGTTTAAAGGCAAAGAAAATGCATTCTACGATGAATCGACTGAACTAGGTCTTTCAGAAACAGCTATGCAATTCATGGCAGGGGTTCTTGCGCATGTTCAAGGCTTTACAGCTGTAACAAACCCAACAGTTAACTCTTATAAACGTCTTGTTCCTGGTTATGAAGCTCCATGTTATGTTGCATGGTCAGCTCAAAACCGTTCACCACTAATTCGTATTCCATCAGCTCGTGGGCTGTCAACACGTGTAGAGGTACGTTCTGTGGACCCAGCAGCTAATCCATATTTAGCAATGGCTGTTATTTTAGAAGCGGGTCTGGAAGGGATTCGTCAAAAATTAACACCACCAGCTGCGATTAACCGTAACATTTATGTTATGTCTGAAGAAGAGCGTAAAGCAAACGGAATTGAAAACTTACCACCAGCTCTTGATGACGCATTAACATTACTTGCTAAAGACAAAGTAGCTCAAGAAGCGTTAGGTGAGCATATCTATGCAAACTTCAAAGAAGCAAAAGAAATCGAGTTTGATATGTATCGCACTACTGTTCACCAATGGGAACGTGACCAATATTTAAAAATGTACTAATAAAAAAGCGTTGGAGCTGAAATGGTTCCAACGCTTTTCTTTTTTACTGCCTACCAGCTTCGTTATTAGCCTCAGAATTAAATTCAAAAGATTTATTATTGAATCATCTTCTACTTTCTTCTACTTTTATTTCCAGCACTTTTTCACTAATACTATTTGTATTTTGAAGTGATTTAATCATAGCAGATATGGTTCTTTTTATTTATTGCACGTATAAAGAGGTGCGAAATTCTGTTAAATTGGATCATGAATTTGTCTCTGGTGATTCTTCAGTAATGAGAAAAGGTTGGTACCCAATCCCTGGAGGTAGTGGAAATATAACAATAACAACACATGATAAAAATAATGCATATACCAAATGGGAAAATTGCTGATTTAAGTAAAACATTTGTATTGATAAACTGGTTTATAGGGGCTTACTTCATTCTTCAAATAAATATTTATCTGATAATGAAGGGAGAATTATAGATACATGGTGAAAATCTAAAAAACCATTACATGATTTTTACAATAATATGGAATTTATATATTTTAGAATGAACAATATAATTCGTTTAAGAGGTATATCATGAAGAATAAGAAACTGATTTTTTTAACAGTAGTAGTTACCTTTATGGGGTTCATAATATTTACTACTAATCTACCCACACACTCAAAGGAAGATAAAATAGATGAACTTCCTATTGTTAGTTCAAATGGAAACTATATAAATTACGATAATTTTGATGAATTAGAGCAAAATTCAGAACTTATTATTATTGCACAAGCAACTAAAAACTTTGAAGATCGTGAACATATTAATAAGTTTCATGAAACACCTGAAGATAAGTATCAGCCCAAATTATTGATTGAAGGTATTACAAAAACTGAAGTAAATATTAAAGAGATTTTAAAACAACCCGAAGATGAGCATTATAACCAAGGTGAAATTATCAGTGTGATTGAACCTATCTCAATTTTTGAAGATGTGGATAAAGTAAAGAAGATAAAAACGGTTAGTAATTATAGAGAAATAGGAACTGATGATTATATACTATTCTTAAAAAAGAATTCATCTGGTGAATATGGTGTAATCAATATGAATAATGGACGTTTCAATTTAAGTAATAATGATGAATTTAACACAATAAAGGCTCAAACAGCAAGTGAAGAAAGAGAACTACATGAAGATTCATTACTACATCAACAAATTAAGGAAACGATCTTTAAAAAATACAGTGCAGAAATAATGGAAATTCAGAAACAATAATGGATTTTTAGGTAGTAATTTTTCGTCTGCCCAATCATACCAGCGATGTACTGTAGATTTGAAATAAAGTCGTACCGTTTTAAATAAAGTTATACTGTTTGTAAAAAAGTTGCACCGTTTTACTCCTTTGAAATTTGTTGTAATCTTTATAAAAAAGATTGATTATTTGTAATAAAGTTTGATTAAAATCGTCTAATCATTTTAAGAAGCGAGATGATTTTATTATTGGATATTTATGTAATATCACTATGGAGATTATGGAGAAATGTTATTAAACTAAGGTTAGTTTAATAACTTGTATAACTTATTACCTAACTTTATTTTTTGGAAGGGGTTTTTAGATGAGACAAATAATTGTGATGTTAGTCTAAATTATGGACACAGTGAATTGGGAGTTTATAAAGTATAATAATCTTAACAATTTACTAGGAGTGTCTAAGATGACAAAA
>NZ_JBNNMG010000128.1:0-3464 GCF_050272555.1 Lysinibacillus sp. NPDC047702
AAACCATTATAAAGGACTTTTTTGCGCTTACATGTAATTACAGAAAATTACGATTAATTTGAATGAGACATTATTTTAATGCGATGCTAGTGATAGTTCTATACAAAATATAAGTATGTTCATTATAAGTAGACTCTAGCTAAACAAGTTTGAATGTAGTAATACTAAGGTTTAGGATGTTTACTTTAAGTTGTTCAATTGTTACTTAGAATAGAGTTTGATTATGGATGTTTTATCAAGGTTTGTTGTAGCTTTTGAATAAAGTTCGATAAAAGATAAGTTGCAAACGCTGATTTTATACAGAAAGAAACCAACTGTTTTGAAACAAAGTTTGATCAAAACAGTTGGTTCTTTATTTATCTAGTTTGGTTTTTATAATAAAGATTGTTTATTTCGGGATGCGAATCTTCTACACTACATTGAATAACAGCAATCTTTTAGAAAGCAGCCTTATAAAAAAGTTTCTACATACGAAGGAATAATGAAATCCCTTGTTGTGAAAATAAAAAGAGGTTTATTAACTGTTACTCAACAGTAAGTAAACCTCTTTTTCATTATTGCAATTTACAAGGTATAGCTTACATGTAGATTTGAAATAAAGTCACGATGCACAAACGGGCCATTTTCTTGAGTAACACATTTAAAGGAAATCGTTATGGAGTGAAGTAATTGCGAGAATGCGAGAATTTTCACTTAAAATATAGGTGCAGGATAGCTCAATAAACTACATTGGTGATACTCCTATATAGAGATAATATTACTGAAACTGTTAACTAAGGAATTTTAAATTAAATAAAAATTTGTACTTGCATCTCTAGTAGCGTCACCTTTTATGATGAATTTAGTTACCGAATAAAACGGTAACTAAATAATTTATGGCACTGGAGGTAGGACGATTGAAAATGGAAAGTTTATTAAACAGGGTCCTAGCAAGTTTAATGCATTTATTCTCACTTTTGTTAACGTTCATTTTACCAATATTAGTATATGTGGTATCGAAGGGTAGGAATGATTATTTTGCCAATCACGCAAAAGAAGGGATGAACCTTCATTTTACTTTTTTCCCCATTTTATTAATATTAACTTTTGTATCTAAAAAAATAAATATGGTTTCTATTCTATCTTTTTCACTGATTATTCTGGAAACCATATTAATTTTAATTGCCACGATTTATACTTTAAAGGGAAAAAAGTTTTCTTACCCAGTTATAAGATATTTTAAGGTATAAAAGATATCTTATATTATCTAAACGACAAAGCTTTTCAATGAGGTGATAATGTTGGATAAAGATATATTTACTATAGGGGAATTTGTACAAAAGTCTGGTGTTAGCATCCGAACTCTTCGATATTATGACAGTATAGACTTATTGAAACCAAGTGATTATACAGATGGAGGACATAGATTATATTCAAAGGAAGATTTAACACTTTTACAAAAAATTAAATCTCTACAGTTTTTAGGCCTTCCTTTAAAAGATATTAAAACTATACTTGAAAAACAAACAGTTGAAGGTGAAATATTAATAAAATCTTTAACTTATCAAAAGAAGTTATTTGAAGCGAAAAAAATTGAGATTGCCAACATTGTATCTGATTTAACTCATCTCATTAAAATAACAGAAGCTGAGGAAATCATTAATATTGATGTGTTTTGCTCAATGCTTCAAAAATTAATATTTGCAGAAGATACTGAGAAGTGGTTGAAGGAGAATTTTTCTAATGATTTTAATGATCCACTATTGAATATTAATAAGCAGGAAGAAATTAATTTAGACAAAAAATGGAGTAGGGTTCTGACTAGAATTAAACAATTATCTTTTACTAAAGCTACACCTTCTTCAAAAAAGACTCAAGAAACAATAGAAATACTCCTAGAACTAATGGATGAAACTGCAAAAGGAAATTTAGATTCAATTAAAGAGAAGTTGCCATTTACAGAACCAATTCCATTTCCAAACCCTTTTACCGAAAAGGAGCTAGAATTTTTACAAGAAGCTATAAATTGTCATCAAAATAATAACTCAATTTAATAATCCAAACTTTTTTATAGAAATCAATCTTAAATTTGCTTAATAATACTCTCTTTTGATGAATCTTTTTTCAGAAGGGAGTCTTTTAATTTATCGTGGAATATGGGTTTGTGAGGTTTTTCTAATCAAACTCTATGCCAAAGCCACAAATTATTCTGGTGGATATTTATACGTCTCTAGGTGAGTGTGATTTATCAATTTAACCTCAGGTCCAGCAGATATTTCATAGGTCATTCGATCCTTTCCTACTGAAATATTATGACCGCCATCTGTAGGTTCAATTTCAAAAGTAATTTGCAGATCAAATCCTCGAAAATGATTTCTTTTTGTTTCAATCAATTCAATTTTCCACGGAGTAACATGAGGTGAAAAATCCTTTAAAATCTTCGGATAATAATAGCTATTCAAATCATTTTCAATATAAGGAGTAAGCAATAACATGAGCATATCCTGTAATCTAAGCTCATTAGAGTCCTGAGTGGGTTCAGATAATGAAACGGTTCTTGTTTGAAAAGATGTAATTAGAGCAAGGGAGAGTATAAAAACGAGTAATATCTTTTTCATTTTCCTAAATACACCTCTTTAAGGTCTTTACATAATTAATTGTATTATTACCTTTATTGAATAAAAGTATGTACTTATTGAAGTAATGGGGGGCTTTAGTTAAACCAAAAAATATGCTTATGATCTTCCACAATCGGGTGTTTTAATAGAGCAAGGTTCACAAAAATTATCAAACTTTTTTATAAAAGGATGATTCAATTGAATTTAGAAAAAACATATTTTGATCAAACTTTTTTTCAAAACATGCTTTTTCTTTTCTCTGTTTATCCATATTATAAGTAGCAATTTTATCAAACTATATTTCAAAGCAACATGTGTTGTAGGTTTGAAATATAGTTGCGATGTTTATAAAAAAATGCGAAGCTTTACCCCTTTGGTTATTATTTAGCCAAAGGGGTGTTTTTTATGTCTCGTTGGGAGGGTTTAGTGCATTTTCGAATATTAGGTTTCGTATGAAAATATTTTCTGGTTGACCTATAATTTGATAAAAAATAGATTCGGGGAAATATCCATTTGAGTTTATGGCTGAGTCAAAATACGGACCGACCCCATCTCTATATGCTAATTTTCTTAATGCATTCTCACTATCCTCATAAATATGAGTTTTTCTTAATTTAGCCTGTTGTTTAAATTCTTTTAGAGGAAACAAACCTAAACTATTTTTAGTATTAGCCCATCTTTCTAATTTGGAAAATCCGCGATTATTTGAAGCTAGAATTTCATGTACAGCATTACTACCTACTGTATGACACCAGACCTCATCTAATGTACGGTAAGCCCGTATTCAAATAACGCATATAATCACGTAGCACCTCTCGGTACTATAAAGGTATCAATTAAAGGAGGTGCCTTTCATTGCCACAGCAA
>NZ_JBNNMG010000129.1:0-3108 GCF_050272555.1 Lysinibacillus sp. NPDC047702
TTTGTCATCTTAGACACTCCTAGTAAATTGTTAAGATTATTATACTTTATAAACTCCCAATTCACTGTGTCCATAATTTAGACTAACATCATTATTACTGAATAGATTTCTAAAAAAATCGCCCTTATCTTACTAAATTAGGAGTAATTGCTAATCATATTTGTTGCAATATTACCATTTATATACCAACCAACACTTGCCTATGTTATGATTTCTTTAGAGATATAATTTTCATTTAGTATGATTGGAAAAAATTTAGAGGTGAGTATTCTGGAAAAAAGTATTCAAAAATGGGCAATTTATGGGTTTTTTATTTCATTAGCTTTATCTATCTTACTTGTGGACTACAAGGAAACTTACGATTTTGATGGTGGTTATTCAACAGTGTATGTACCTGTGTATGATTATATTGTTTCTATCATTCGATATAGTGTAATAGGTGCATTTGCAGGAGTGATTGTAGGTTGGGGTTTTGGTAGAAGAATATATGAGGATAAAGAATAAATCCAAACAATACCCCATCCCATCACATATCAATCTAAGGGCTAGTGCGTAAAATTCCCTAAGCCCTTTGTTTATATCTTCACAACCTCTCTTGTAGCTTTACTCATAAGTTGTGATACCACTTTTATTTTATGAGAGCTATCGTTAGCACCTACTTTTCTCTATGTAAATATCTATCTGTAATCACTCGCTTTAATCAATGAAACAATTTGGCCTGTGTATCGCCGCTCTTTCATCTATTTGTCCATTGGTGCAATTAATACAGGTTTTTGATGTGATTCATCATGTATAAGCGATTGATTAGTTTAGTAGCGTTTTAGACGCTGTCGTATCGCCTGCTGTAACAGCTAATCTTCCTTGTTAGTGCTACAAGCATCTACACCCATATTTTAATAAATATGTTACACTATACCAAACAACAGATTGATTCAGTTATTGTGTTTATGATTATTCCTCATATATGCAAGTCCTTTTGTTATGCTTCCTCAACCTCTCCTGTAGCTTAACACAAGACTTTGTAGCTCCCATCAAGCAATCTGTGTCAATGAATTTAGTTATGAAAGGTTCGAGGAGTGTCAAGAAAGGATTTTTTTAACAAAAAGAAAAGATGACTTTTATAGTCACCTTTTCACTTGTATGTAGCAATTTAGTTATTGAATATTTGTTCGTAACGGTGGAAGAATGCCACTGTGTGCGCTCTTGCTAGAGAATCATTTGGTTTAAACTCTTCATTTGTTTTAGTAGTTGTTAAACCATTATCACGAAAGAATTTAATAGCTTCTGACTGAGATACAGTCTTACCATAATGCATTGAAGCTAAGATACGAGCGAAGTTACCCCGTGTGATATCCTTCCCTGCAATGGCTTGTTTGGATGCTGTGTTTGCACCTAGTACTGGTAGAGAGTATTTTGTAGCCAGTTGGTAGTTTACGTCTCCATACCATGAAGTTTTAGCTATCGTTGAAGCTAGTTCTGATGGTTTGAAGTAACGAAATAGGATAGATAACATTTGGTTTTCCGTTAAGTTATTGTACGGTTTAAGTAAGTTTTCGTACTTACCTGTTGATGGGTTTTTCACGTTTGGGTCTCCACTGATGATACCGATGTTGACTGCCCACTTAAAATCCTCAGCCCAGTATTGGTTTGCATTGTAATCAGCAAACTTTGATACATCAACGTTACCCGTTGTTGGCGGTGTTACCGGAGGTGTTGGCGTTGAAGCTGAGTAGTTTAAATAACTTGATGCTACATACCCCTCTGTCCCGTCACTTCTTTTCACAGGATACCAAACAAAATGGTTTTTCTTCGTTGATACTTTTTCATATTCAAAAGGACCCGTAATGGTAACAATTTCGCCTTCACGTAAAGTACCCATAGAAGGACTATCCGTAGAAGGTCTTGACCTAAATTTTACATTAGTTGTTGTTGCACTAACTTTTTGATTTGTTTCAAAAAAATACTTTGATTTGTTTAATGGTAAATCAAAAGGATAGTTCATCGCTGAAAATTTAATATTTTCCCTGCTGTTAGAGTCATATTGAAAATGTTCGCGTGTAAAAGGCAGCTCTACTAAGTCTATTAATTCCAATTTCTCAATAATTCGGAGAATTCTTTCTTGATAGGCATTTGCATTTCTTTCACCAGTTGCTTGGACAATTGGACTATTTACTGGCTTAGTACCATTATAAGCCATGATAGCGAAGTACCAATGTTCCAGTACATCTCTTTCTCCACTGTTGATGCTAGGTAAATCCTTCCGCTTAAACATATTATCTAGAGTCTCTACACCAGCTTGAATATTATAGACAATATCGCTTTTTAATCTATCTTGATTGTAGCCTGCTTGATTTGTAATTTGCATAATGCCTATTCCATTATCAGCTGACACAATCGCTTCACCATTCACATCGAAATGACGCCAATTTCCACTTTCACCTTCCGCTATTGCCTTCACAATTTCAGGAGGAACATCATATTTCAGTGCTGTTTCGGTTAACAAACAGTTCATTGTGGAATAATCAGGGTTTTTTTTCGATGCCGAATCATACTCACATGTATTTTCAATATTATTAGCTAATACATTTTTATCTATATTTATAGATAGAGAGATGGCACCAATGGCAATAACACTAATCAATGGTTTCAATATCTTTTTCATATCTGATTATTACACTTCCTTTCATATTTTCTAAAGTTAAAAGATTCCATATATATGTTATCATAAACCCAATATTTGAGATAGAGGTAATAGTCAATGTTTCTATCATTTAACAGGATTGAGTGATAAATGATAGCTCTAACATATATTGTTTAATTTGATGAAAAGGTTGTAGATAGTAATTGTTGGATTTTTACTTTTTTGTGAAATAGGTAAGCTTCCTAAAGTCCATTGTAACAAGCCGCCCCAGCCAAATCCACCACTGTTGTTTCTATCGACGTTCATTTGCTTCAAAATCAATAATTGTACTTTTTGGCACTATATATAATAGAGGTTAAATAGATCTACTACCTCTAAATGAGCAAATACTCTTCAAATAATTACCATTAAGCAAAATAAAAAGACAGAATTCACCCTTTTGGTTAAAATGAAAGCTCTAACCCAAT
>NZ_JBNNMG010000130.1:0-2586 GCF_050272555.1 Lysinibacillus sp. NPDC047702
TGTATATTGGTTGTGTAGGAACTCCAATAATACACGATTTTTCCGATTTGATGCATTTTTTTATACAGTGTCTAATCTGATTTTACAATTCGCCAAATGAAATTAATTACCTTTTCGCAAAAAAAATTACTTCAGAGAATAAGTTGATATGTCCTGTTTGTCAACATCCGGTATATCATGCTGGAAAGGAAACATTTTGGGAAAAAGGTCGTCAAAGACCACATTTTCGTCATAAACCAGGAAGTTCATGTAGCCATGGTACTGGTGAAACTTATGAACATGTAACAAATAAAATTCATATTTACAGTTGGCTGAAACAAGAATATCCAGATTATCAAGTTGAATTAGAGTATCGAATTGTAGAAACAAATCAAATAGCAGATGTTTTTTTGAAGTTACCAAATGGTGAACAAATAGTGTTTGAATTACAATGTTCTGTTATACCAGTATTGGCTTTTTTAGATAGGCAGAAAAAATATAAAGATTGTGGTATTCAAGACATATGGATATTTGGCGAAAATTTTTATACTAGGCATTCAAAAAAAATGATTATAAACAGAAATTCTATACTGGAAATTATACATAAAGAACAACAAGAAATTTTACTAATTGACTATAAAACTAAAGAAGTAAGTTGGGTAGGGCAAAAAATAATTGAAGGTAAAACGTCAGAAAGATCAGAGTTTGGATTTGATATTGAACAAAAACCAGTCAGTGAGATACTTGACTTTTGTTTTATGGATTTTTCTGTTTCTCCTTATAAAATTAACTCTAAAAAATATCTACATAATCAAAAAAAAGAAAATTGAATAGGAGTAATTGGGCAAAAGAGTTGTTAGTGTTGAGGGATAAAAGAAATACTGAAAAACGAAACTTAAGGGCAGCTAAACAAAAGGAGGAAGAAAGAAAAAGAAAAAAACTAGAAGAACAACAAAGATATCAAGACATAGATACCAATAGGATTCAAACGGTTGAAAAATCTGGCGATGAATATTTAACGTATAAAAAATATCTAAATAATTTTTCCTTACAAAATGAAATGAATCATATGACGGATATAGAAAAACGGTCTTTTGAAGTTCTAATACGTAAGTATAACCTAACAACATATAATTTTCCTGGTATATGTAAAGTCAAAATAGCTTATAGAAAAAAGATTAAAACACGATTTACCTTATGGCAATTATGGACTATAGATCAAGTATTGACCCATTATCAAAACAAAAATTTAACTATAAATAACCTATATTTTAAAATGACTAAAACAAATATTTTTAATTTTAACACTAAGTCTAATAGAGAGATTAAAGAGTGTCTTGAATTTTATTTAAATTTATTAGAGGAAGTAGGTTTTTTAAAACACCGTCGTACAGAAAATTTTTATGAACCTTATCCTGTGCTAATAAGTGCGATACCTTTGCATGATGATTTTAAGATTAATAGTTATATAGCATTTTTTCACTCAGTTTATTGCTTTAGAGACGATGAACATTACGAAAAAGCAGAAAATGCTAACAAAGAATATAAAAAACTTATTAAAAATAACAAAGAATAAACCTATTTTACTTTCCAAAGTTGCCATATTTGCCAAACTTTCAACAATAGGTGAGATAAAAATAATAATGTAAAATTGAAAGCAGGACGGTGCGGTAAGGTTTTCCTCCCTTGGTATTTTTAAAAACCTAAATATTAGGGACAGACCGATGACCGACCAGCGCTTGACAGACTAGTTTGGAGCGTGACATACATGGCCGGCCCATATTTTTTAAAAGATTAGGTATCTTAATTAATATAAAAGGTTAATGAATGGAAATTATATCCACATTATCTGTTATATTGTATAATCAAGGTACAATATTTAAAAGGTGATGGTATTTTGCTAACAATATTACAAATTATTTTTTCAATCATAGTAGTATCGATCTCAACATACGGAATTATCACAAGTGATTACGAGTTGAATTTCCTAATGATATTCTTCTTAGGTTTAGTGATGTTAATTCTAGGAATAAAAGAATTTCAAAGAGAGAGAAAAGTTTTTGCTTGGTACTTTATTGGGGTATTTTTATTTTTAGTATTTGTCTCAATTAAATATTTATTTTGATAACAACGTGTGTGAGAAATGAGCTAACTCGACAAAAAGTAGATATACCACAGAAAAAAGCCTTATCCATAGTGCGGTAAGGCTTTTTATTGTTAAAATTTATCTTTTTTACCATCTTTGTTTGGTCTTTGCGTATAATGAAAATAATCCTAAATAAGAAGGAGTTGGATAGAGAAATGGCAGAAGATCTCTTTACTGCATTTAATTTTTTATTTCCAGTTTTACTAATAGCAATAACACTATGGATTAGAATCATAAAAGTAAATAGCAATATTCAAGTTGAACAAAATAAAGAAATTATCGAGCTTTTAAAAAAGGGCAATCGCGATAAACTTTGATACTATGTCAAGAAAATGGACAGGGGAAATTGAGATTTTGCTTTAAATTTAAGCGCGCTATCGCTTGCTCGCCTCACAAATAATTTAAGGGGCGTAACCCTTAAATTTTTTGTGAGGTTAAAAGGGTTTAATTATATGACCTTA
>NZ_JBNNMG010000131.1:0-2525 GCF_050272555.1 Lysinibacillus sp. NPDC047702
GAGTGGATCCTGAGTACGGCGGAACACGTGAAATTCCGTCGGAATCCGGGAGGACCATCTCCCAAGGCTAAATACTACCTAGTGACCGATAGTGAACCAGTACCGTGAGGGAAAGGTGAAAAGCACCCCGGAAGGGGAGTGAAAGAGATCCTGAAACCGTGTGCCTACAAGTAGTTAGAGCCCGTTAATGGGTGATAGCGTGCCTTTTGTAGAATGAACCGGCGAGTTACGATTACGTGCGAGGTTAAGCTTTAGAAGGCGGAGCCGCAGCGAAAGCGAGTCTGAATAGGGCGAAATAGTACGTGGTCGTAGACCCGAAACCAGGTGATCTACCCATGTCCAGGGTGAAGGTGAGGTAACACTTACTGGAGGCCCGAACCCACGCACGTTGAAAAGTGCGGGGATGAGGTGTGGGTAGCGGAGAAATTCCAATCGAACTTGGAGATAGCTGGTTCTCTCCGAAATAGCTTTAGGGCTAGCCTCGTGATGAGAATACTGGAGGTAGAGCACTGTTTGGACTAGGGGGCCATCCCGGTTTACCGAATTCAGACAAACTCCGAATGCCAGATATTTATACACGGGAGTCAGACTGCGAGTGATAAGATCCGTAGTCAAAAGGGAAACAGCCCAGACCACCAGCTAAGGTCCCAAAGTAATCGTTAAGTGGAAAAGGATGTGGCGTTGCACAGACAACCAGGATGTTGGCTTAGAAGCAGCCATCATTTAAAGAGTGCGTAATAGCTCACTGGTCGAGTGACGCTGCGCCGAAAATGTATCGGGGCTAAACGATTCACCGAAGCTGTGGATTGACATCTACGATGTCAGTGGTAGGAGAGCGTTCTAAGTGCGTTGAAGTCAGACCGGAAGGACTGGTGGAGCGCTTAGAAGTGAGAATGCCGGTATGAGTAGCGAAAGACGGGTGAGAATCCCGTCCACCGTATGACTAAGGTTTCCTGAGGAAGGCTCGTCCGCTCAGGGTTAGTCGGGACCTAAGCCGAGGCCGATAGGCGTAGGCGATGGACAACAGGTTGATATTCCTGTACCACCTCCTCACCGTTTGAGAAATGGGGGGACGCAGTAGGATAGGGTAAGCGCGCCGTTGGTTGTGCGCGTCCAAGCAGTAAGGCGTGTGTGTAGGCAAATCCGCACACTGTAACGTTGAGCTGTGATGGCGAGTCCGTATGGACGAAGTTCCTGATTTCACACTGCCAAGAAAAGCCTCTATCGAGGTGAGAGGTGCCCGTACCGCAAACCGACACAGGTAGTCGAGGAGAGAATCCTAAGGTGTGCGAGAGAACTCTCGTTAAGGAACTCGGCAAAATGACCCCGTAACTTCGGGAGAAGGGGTGCTCTTGAGCGTGCAAGCGCATGAGAGCCGCAGTGAATAGGCCCAGGCGACTGTTTAGCAAAAACACAGGTCTCTGCAAAACCGTAAGGTGACGTATAGGGGCTGACGCCTGCCCGGTGCTGGAAGGTTAAGAGGAGTGGTTAGCGCAAGCGAAGCTGCGAATTGAAGCCCCAGTAAACGGCGGCCGTAACTATAACGGTCCTAAGGTAGCGAAATTCCTTGTCGGGTAAGTTCCGACCCGCACGAAAGGCGTAACGATCTGGGCACTGTCTCAACGAGAGACTCGGTGAAATTATAGTACCTGTGAAGATGCAGGTTACCCGCGACAGGACGGAAAGACCCCGTGGAGCTTTACTGTAGCCTGATATTGAATTTTGGTACAACTTGTACAGGATAGGTAGGAGCCAGAGATCTCGGAGCGCCAGCTTCGAAGGAGGCGTCGGTGGGATACTACCCTGGTTGTATTGAAATTCTAACCCATGCCCCTTAGCGGGGCAGGAGACAGTGTCAGGCGGACAGTTTGACTGGGGCGGTCGCCTCCTAAAAGGTAACGGAGGCGCCCAAAGGTTCCCTCAGAATGGTTGGAAATCATTCGTAGAGTGTAAAGGCACAAGGGAGCTTGACTGCGAGACCTACAAGTCGAGCAGGGTCGAAAGACGGGCTTAGTGATCCGGTGGTTCCGCATGGAAGGGCCATCGCTCAACGGATAAAAGCTACCCCGGGGATAACAGGCTTATCTCCCCCAAGAGTCCACATCGACGGGGAGGTTTGGCACCTCGATGTCGGCTCATCGCATCCTGGGGCTGTAGTCGGTCCCAAGGGTTGGGCTGTTCGCCCATTAAAGCGGTACGCGAGCTGGGTTCAGAACGTCGTGAGACAGTTCGGTCCCTATCCGTCGTGGGCGTAGGAAATTTGAGAGGAGCTGTCCTTAGTACGAGAGGACCGGGATGGACACACCGCTGGTGTACCAGTTGTCTTGCCAAAGGCATCGCTGGGTAGCTATGTGTGGACGGGATAAGTGCTGAAAGCATCTAAGCATGAAGCCCCCCTCAAGATGAGATTTCCCATTACGCAAGTAAGTAAGATCCCTCAAAGACGATGAGGTAGATAGGTTCGAGGTGGAAGTGTGGTGACACATGGAGCTGACGAATACTAATCGATCGAGGACTTAACCAAA
>NZ_JBNNMG010000132.1:0-2349 GCF_050272555.1 Lysinibacillus sp. NPDC047702
ACATGATTATTAAATGATTGTTGTAGTGATTGTACCTCCTGTTTCAATGCGATTTTACCATTTGGCCCTGCAGCTTCGTCTACTGCATAAGCCAATGCATTCATGTCTCGTGGTACATCAGCAAACATGTTACGGTCGATCGTTGGTAAATTTAAATTTGGTGTTGGCATATTTTCACTTCCTTTTTTAATAAAAATACGCCACTCAATATGAGTGACGTTGTTGAACATTTTGGAACAATTGTTCAGCAAAATAATTTGTAAGATTTATCGAATTCGCAAAATAAAATAAAATATTGTACTATTGAAAAATATTACACATTCTAAGGAGATTTCTTATGCCAATAATACAATACAATTTCATGCGCGTTATTTCTATTTTTGCAGTTGTTGTCCTACATTCAGCAGCGCCAATGTTATCTTTATATAATTCCATCCCAACTACCAATTGGCATATTGGGAATTTTTATGATTCTATCGTCAGATGGTGCGTTCCAGTCTTTTTTATGTTAAGCGGTG
Organism: Lysinibacillus sp. NPDC047702; assembly: GCF_050272555.1. Lineage (NCBI taxonomy): Bacteria > Bacillati > Bacillota > Bacilli > Caryophanales > Bacillaceae > Lysinibacillus > Lysinibacillus sp. NPDC047702. The sequence goes on from NZ_JBNNMG010000132.1 coordinate 519, forward strand.
CATTGTTATTAGATCCTAATAAAAATGAATCAATCAAGCATTTTTTTACAAAAAGATTAATTAAAGTTATACCTCCGTTTATTTTTTGGAGTTTAGTGTTTTACGTTTTTGCTAATCTTATTTTAGGAAAAAACACTATTGATGCTTACATAATAATAGATTTTACAAAAAAATTTTTTACTAACGGAATTTATTATCATCTTTGGTTTGTCTACGTGATAATCGGATTATACATTTTGACACCATTACTAAGAATCTTTATTAAACATTCCCCTAAAAATATGATCCTTTATTTTCTAACCATTTGGTTTATTGGCGGTCCGATTGCAAATTACATAAATTATCTTTTTGATATAAACATTGCATTTAAACCCCTTTTCGACATTAACGTTGGTTACTTTGTACTTGGTTATTATTTAAGGGTAACACCGCTAAATAAAAAAACGATTAGCTTAATTTACCTTTTAGGAATGCTGTCTTTACTGATTACTTTCTTCGGAACTTATTTTGAAACGGTTGCAAATCAAGGTGCGTTCATTGGTTTTTACTATGACTCGATTTCACCTAATTCAGTTCTAGTTTCGATTGCAGTATTTGTTTTTATCCAAAACTTAAAGCTACCTTCAAAACTTAATGCACCTATTAACTTCTTTAGTGCTTCTAGCTTTGGTGTATTTTTTATTCATGCACTAATTCTTGATGTATTTAATATTTACTTAGACTTTAACCCTTTTACTTTTTTGCCTCTTTTCAGTATACCTATACTTGCAATTGTAACTTTTATGGTTAGCACGATAATCATTCATTTATTAAGAAAAGTAAAATTCATTAAAACTATAATTTCATAACTAAAATTAATGAGGGTTATCTAACGGTAAGATAACCTTCATTTTTGTCTATTGATTTTGTGGTGTCAATAAAATCATGTCAGCTTCATCTTGCGTTAAACGATTCAAGCGTACTTGTCCGTTCACAAAGTTTTCATCTACTCGTTTCATCATCCACATATTTAATACAAATGGATAAACTAATGATTGTTGCATATTACATCATCCCTTCAAACATAATTTGTAGTAAAGCTTGTTCTGTCGCTTCAAGACGTTCTTTTAATAATTCTGTTTCTGATTTTGGTGATGGAATCGGTGCCAGATCGTGTGCATCGATGATTGATTGTACTAAATCTATATCTGTACTATCTGCAAAAGTAAATGTAGCTGTTTTGGCAAGAACCTCATCGTTAATCAAATCACTACTGACATCTTTAGGAATAACATTTTGAGCGACAAACTCATTTACCAATTTATTTACATTTATATTAGTAGCTACAATTGTAATCAATCTAAATCACCAACCTTTAAAATGCGGATAACGCTATACCCACTTTTTAAGTTTAACGAACCTCCGCTATCCTGATAAACTTTACAAGGTAAAAAGTAATTGCTTTCGGTAACATTAATCACATAATTGACTGTTATAGTTGTATCGTAGGCGGTGTCACTAATCCCATGATTATTAAAACCAGCTACACCAAATCTACGTTGACCATTACCATTAGCGATAAACTCCGTTTGCGCCCAAAAAATATAAACCCCTTTTTCTAAAACGAGTTTATCATCAATAATTGACACAAAATCAGCGCCATTAACATTATAAAAAGTATCCCATCTTAAATCAGTTTCTACCCCACTTAAAATTGTTTGGGCTTGTGTAGTGGATGCGCCAATCCACTTCTTAGTTTCAGCCAAATGTTCAGTGACCGTTTGTTCAAGTGATGTCAAATCTTCACTATTAGCTTTATCATTCTCCAAACCTTTAATTGCAGTATCAATAA
>NZ_JBNNMG010000133.1:0-2254 GCF_050272555.1 Lysinibacillus sp. NPDC047702
CATACCGAACACGGAAGTTAAGCTCTTTAGCGCCGATGGTAGTTGGGGGCTTCCCCCTGTGAGAGTAGGACATTGCTAGGCAAAGACAGTCAACTGTGTGTTGGCTGTTTTTTTGTTTTTAAGCGACCTGTTTCCAAATGTAAACGAAGGAATAATGGTCTTCATTTCGATAGCCAAAACCACATCTTTTGATGAGTTTAATTTTACTACTCCCGCTTTCCATCATGTCATTAGATAGCAGTGAAATACTGGTTTCCAGCAACGCTTTTTAACGTGTTATCAATGTTTTTTGCGATTTTAGAAACGGCACTACATAGACGATATTGATATACCTTATAAACCATTCTGTTAATCGTCGTTTAGCTTGTGTCATCGATAATGTAGAATCATCATCTCAATGCAAATCAATCAGAGGTGCCAAGCATAGCCATGTTGAAAACTTCGTAATGTTTGTGCATGACGAATCGTTTTCCCTCGAAAAATGGGACATGATACTGAATAAGCACTTACTGTAACAAGAAATACATTTGGTTCTTCGTCAGATGGAGAAGAAACTTCGAATAAGATGGTAACGGTAAAAACATTTTGTTAAACTTGGAATACAAAGCGAAAACTCCTCTCGTGGTTTGTCTTGACAACAATTACGATATGTGAGTTTTCGCTTTTCTTCTATAGAAAAGTGTGAAATTATTGAATCGATAGAAAACTAGTCACAAGTTGTGGTGAAGAGCACTTTTTGATTCTTATATGTAAGTTTATTTACTATACAATCTTTACATATAGGGATCACTCTTTGTAGTTATTTTAAAAAGTGCTTGTCTAATTTAGAGGAATATTTGAAATTTCTTTTAGATCTAAACCATTACATTGTTTAAAATATTTTCATATTTAGATAAAGGATTTGAATGTATTAAATAAAAATCAAAACAAAGTTACTGATAAAGTATAAGTTATTTCATATAAGGTATAATCTTTCAGACTTTTAATGACTTATTTCGTGAAGTACAACAGTAATACGACAAAAAATAGTTCTAAATGTGATTATTGATTCTTATAATATAAAGATTACTTTCTAAAAAGGAGAGGAAATTTTGTGGATTGATGGTGTTTTTTCTGGTGGTGGTTTGAAGGGGTTCGCACTAGTTGGCGCGTATCAAGTGTTAGAAGCTGAAAACTTCCGCTTTAAAAGGGTAGCTGGAACGAGTGCTGGAGCTATTCTAGCTACTTTTATTGCTGCAGGCTACAGCGGAAAAGAAATTCAAACTATGTTAGAAGAATTGGATGTACCTTCATTATTAGATTCAAGGAAAACCATTTTACCATTTCCGTTTATGAAATGGGTTAATGTATATAACCATTTAGGTTTATATAAAGGAAAAGCACTAGAAAAATGGTTTTTTCAAAAATTAGCTGCAAAAGGTGTTTATACATTTAAAGATTTACCGAGGGATTCTTTAAAATTAGTTGCTTCTGATTTAACAAATGGAAGAATGATTGTTTTGCCCGATGATTTACTCAAATATCATATTGATGCAAATAATTTCTCAGTTGCATGTGCTTTACGAATGAGTTGTGGCATTCCTTTTTTCTTTGAACCTGTTACATTAAAAACGGGGAAAGGAGAATCTATAATTGTAGATGGCGGTGTTTTGAGTAATTTTCCGTTATGGATATTTGACGATAAAGAGGGAAAGAAAGTAAGACCAATTCTAGGACTTAAATTGAGTAGACGCAGAGAAGAGCAATGTCCACATGAAATAAAAAATGGCTTGAATTTATTTGAAGCATTATTCTCGACTATGAAGGATGCTCATGATGAGAGGTATATTTCTAGAAGACATGAAAGAGATATTATTTTCATCCCTGTCGAAGATTATAGTGCAACACAATTTGATTTAGATGAAGATACTAAGGAAACTCTTTTAGAAATTGGACGGAATCGTACTATTCAATTTTTAAGAACGTGGCCAAGGTTCAGATTATAAAATTTGAAAAAGATTTATAAAAAACTATTGACGATCTTTATAACCAGTGTTATTATATAAAAGTTGCTACTGAAACGCGCAACTAGAACAATATAAAATAAAATAACTGTTTGACATTATCATATAAACATGTTATTATATAAAAGTTAACTCTTAACAAAGAGAAATGCTTTAAATGAACCTTGAAAACTGAACAAGCAAAACGTAATCAATCAAGTTTTTAGTAGCTAGCTTCTGCTGGTGAACAAAACAAAAATTTTGGACATCAA
>NZ_JBNNMG010000134.1:0-2250 GCF_050272555.1 Lysinibacillus sp. NPDC047702
GTAAGCCCGTATTCAAATAACGCATATAATCACGTAGCACCTCTCGGTACTATAAAGGTATCAATTAAAGGAGGTGCCTTTCATTGCCACAGCAAAAATTAACGATTATCCCCATCACATTATATCCCGAACTTAATAATTCCCCTGTAGCCAACTCAACACAAGACTCACACATTAATACATGTACGATTAAAACAGCAAAGGTAGAAATTTCTTTCTGTAATGGCGTAGATGAGCACATTATCCAAAGTGTGATGAGGGAGTTGAAACTACTGTGAAACACGATTTTACTAACGTGAAAAATATCTACATCGTTTGTGGAAAGACGGATATGCGTAAAGGCATTGATGGCTTAGCTACACTGATTCAAGATTCTTTCGAACTGGATCCTTATGGCGATTCGATTTTCCTGTTTTGCGGCCTGAGTAAAGATCGATACAAATGTTTGTATTTTGATGGGGATGGATTCGCTTTACTCTATAAACGCTTAGATGGCGGACAACTCCAATGGCCGAAAGATGAAAATGAAGTACGGAACCTTTCGCAACAAGAGCTTCGCTGGCTTCTAGAAGGTTTATCGCTACAGCAGCCAAAGGCAATTCAAAAAACACCAAAAGGTGTATTCTAAATTCACTTTCTTAAATGGTATAATATGAGAATCTTATACGAACGGAAAGTGGTGAATGTTTTGGTGAACGCTTCTTTTAACAACGAGAAATTAATTAAACTTCTTGAAGAACAGCTTGATTATATGAAGCAACAAAACAAAGACTTATCTAAACAGATTGAATCGCTAACTGAACAAGTACGCTATTTAACAAAACTTTTATACGGATCAAAAACCGAGAAATCAAAATACACTGCACCAGATGGACAAGGATCATTATTTGATGATGATCAGTCTTTTAGTGATTCTGAGCACACAGAAGAACAAAGCACGGCGACGATTACGTACACCGTTGTCCGTAAACTACATAAGAAGAAACGGAATGATTCTTTTCGTGACGGGATTGAAGTAGAAGAAATTCACCATCATCCCACCAACACACAATGTGACTGTTGCCTTGGTCAAATGACTGAAGCTGGTACAACGATTGCGCGTGAAGAAGCAAAATTCATTCCGGCAAAAATGATGCGCATCCAGCATATTGAACATGCCTATGAGTGTAAGCACTGTAAAATGGATGCCGCAAAAAAAGCACAAATGAAACGTGGAAAAGCCCCACAAGCTACTATTCAGCGAAGCATTGCAGGACCAACTGTTTTAGCAAAGCTTATTTATGATAAGTTTATTCAGTATTTACCTCTTTACCGTCAGGTAAAGGAGTGGGAACGATATGGCCTACTTACGAATGATAAGAATCTATCAAACTGGGTTATTCGTGCTTCAGAAGATTGGCTTTTACCGATTTATGAACAGATGAAGCAGATGTTAACGATGAAATCAGTGCTGCATGTGGACGAAACGTATGCGCAAATTATCAATCGGTCAGACGGAAAATCAGGACAATCGAATGCCTACAATTGGGTGTTCCGAAGCGTGCCAAGCCAAGGACCAATCATCGTTCTTTTTCATAGTGCATTATCGAGAAGTCGTTCTGTACTAGTAGAATTTACAAAAGGCTTTAAAGGAATGGTGATTTGTGATGGTTACTCGGCATACGGTAATCTTCCTGATGTCACGTTCGCTAACTGTTGGGCGCATGTGAGACGATATTGGCTGAAAGTCGATAGCAAAAACGGACAAATTGGCGTAGATTTCTGTGATCAATTGTATCGCCTAGAACGTCAATTTAAGCACCTTTCACCAGGTAAACGCCGAAAAGCACGCCAAAAGCATTCGAAGCCGATTGTAGAGAAATTCTTAAAATGGGTCGATGAATCGCCTTTCTTCGGAAAAAATGCCTTAGCTAAAGCTGCCGAATACACATTAAATCGTGTTCATGGATTAAAAGCTTTTCTGTTCGATGGTCGAATTGAGATGGATAATAATCCAGCCGAAAATGCGATTCGTCCAAATGTGATTGGTCGCAAGAACTGGCTTTTTTCTGTGAGTGAAGCCGGTGCTAAAGCAAATGCCATCTGTTTGAGTTTAGCAGAAACAGCCAAAACAAACGGCATTGATTTCTATCAGTACCTTGTAAAGCTATTAACGGAGCTACCAAATTTACCGATTCAACAACAGCCAGAGATCTTACAAGATTACATGCCTTGGTCGAAAAATATCCAAGCCACATGTTCAAAATAGCC
>NZ_JBNNMG010000135.1:0-2214 GCF_050272555.1 Lysinibacillus sp. NPDC047702
CCCCTTAAATTATTTGTGAGGCGAGCAAGCGATAGCGCGCTTAGATTTAAAGCAAAATCTCAATTTCCCCTGTCCATTTTCTTGACATAGTATCATTGCACTTGGTGGTGGCGGTTTTTCAATGGAACCAGACAATCCGTTATTAGATATATATATATTGAACCAAGTTGAGAAAATTAAACCTAAAATTTGCTTTATCCCTACCGCAAGTGGAGATGCCGATAATTACATATTAAGGTATTATAATTTTTTTAATCAACAAAATTGTGATCCATCCCATCTTTCACTATTTAATCCTCCAACCAGGGATCTTGAAAGTTTTATATTAGAAAAAGACATTGTTTATGTTGGTGGAGGAAACACTAAAAATCTTTTAGCTTTGTGGACAGAATGGGGCTTAGATCATATTTTAAGAAAAGCGTGGAACCAAGGAGTGATTTTAGCTGGGGTGAGTGCAGGCTCTATTTGTTGGTTTGAAGAGGGAGTTACCGATTCCTTTGGAGATGGACTTGAACCAATAGAATGTCTAGGTCTCCTAAAGGGAAGTAATTGTCCGCATTACGATGGTGAAATAGATAGAAAGCCTGCATATCACAAACTTATTGAATCTGGAAAAATACAATCAGGAATTGCGACGGATGATGGGGTTGCTATTCATTACAAGGAACAAGAAATCAGTAAAATAGTTAGCTCAAGACCAGATGCTAAGGCATATAAAGTTTCTTTCGAAAAGAAAGTTATAGATACAGAACTTCAAACAGAATTTTTAGGTTCTTAATGAACTAACGGAGCGGGTTAGTTTTAGAAGGACATTAAATCAATAAAAAGAATAATAAAATATAAGAGCTATGTTCTTTGGAGGAAAAAATGAAAAAAACATTGATCATTATTAGCATAGTTTTACTTATACTTTTAACAGCCTGTAATTCCTCTTCAAAAGTAGTTGATGACTTTGATAACAGCCAATTAAGTGTTGATTTTGATGACGATGAAGCTTATGAAATAGAAGCTAATGCAAAGGGAATGCCCGTTTTTAAAAACCATAAGAAAGCATTACAACAAGCTCAAATTGATTATAAAAAAGGGTTTGCTGCCACTGCCAAAGAACATGATTTAAAGCCTATTAGCCAAGAAAATTATAAAGATTATATGACCTATGCTTGGCAACTTGAAACTAAAGATGAAACCGTTGTTCAACAAGGTGTAATGATAGCGAAATTCTTGGATATTTATGAAAATAGTTTTGAATAATTAATTTTACTAATTGAACTAACTCGGGTTTTAATTCAATAAGGGATAGAGTATTTTCTTCTTAGACTGACGACGTAGGTTAGCTCAACAAGAATATAAGATATTATTGAGTTAGATAAACTACAAAGGAGGTGTACAAGTGTTTTATTACTCAAAACAGAAGAAAATACGAGGTTGGAAAAGACATAAGAGCAAAATTGAAAGATGGAAGCAAAATGCAATAAATTTAGATATGAACTATTTAAGGAATTACCAAAGACAATACGAAAAATTATGGATTCATCCTTTTTATGCATGGGTACGAATAAACCCTCCCAATTGGTATAATCGACTTTTACTTGATGCAATGATTGAAGTTTACCTGAACTGGCATCAAAAAATGATGGATGAAAATGAAGAGTTTTATTTAAAAATCTGGCTTTATGACCCTAATTTTATTAATTCACAAATTGTCATTGCATATAGAGATTGTCTTGATTTCTACAATAAAACCTTCAAAATAAGGGGAGAAAACAAGGAATTCCCTTTCTATAAATTTCATTCCTTGAGGGACAAGTTAGAACAATTTCAATGGGATTTACACATAGAGATTGATTATTACGATGAAAACGACTTGAATGAATGGTTAGAAGAAGGAAGTTTAACTGAAAAAGAAGTATCACAAATTAAGGGAAATGCCTATGAAACCATAAAATTTGAAAATGAATTCGGGAGTTTCCTGCAATATAGTCTTGACAAAGGAGATGTTTGGATAGGGACTTTAAAGTGAGAAAGAATAATACAGTAATTGTTGAACGAGTTTGTAAGGGATGCTTAATATTTGTAATTCAAAGACAAAGACTGAATCCAATATTGGATTCAGTCTTTACATAGTGTTGAAAAACTAAATGGTCAAGGGACTCTTTGTGAACACTCCTAAGTCAAATGAAGGTGATCTCCGTTCCAGGCTACTCGCTTTGCCGC
>NZ_JBNNMG010000136.1:0-1997 GCF_050272555.1 Lysinibacillus sp. NPDC047702
AGAAGAATCTGTTTAAAAAAACAAATAGAATCATAAAAATGCCATAAAAAATTTGTGGCATTTTCATTGACATAATCTTATTTCAACACTATGAAACCGTCTACTTATTTTCAGGTAGACGGTTTATATTTTTTAATAAATTTATTTTGTTTAGTTTCCTACATAACTTGTAAAAGATATTTATTTTAACAATCACGTTACACCTTTCATTTAAAAATTAGGTGGCAAAAGAATAGGACAGTTAAACATTTGAGCTATTTGAAATACAATATCTATTATGTACATTAATTATGAATTTTCATCATTTCAACTTTACAGATTGGAGAACAATATTGGAATTATAGATGTAAAACGGCCGATTTTCTCTTTTTATCATTTTTGTATTTCTTATCTCTTAATCCTAAAAATAGTCATATAAAAAACCTAAAATAGTATCTATAAAAATATCATTATACAAAAAAGCAGTAGATGTAAAATACATCTACTGCTTTTTTTCGTATGACCCGTACGGGATTCGAACCCGTGTTACCGCCGTGAAAGGGCGGTGTCTTAACCACTTGACCAACGGGCCCATGGCGGAGAAGGAGGGATTTGAACCCTCGCGCCGGTTACCCGACCTACACCCTTAGCAGGGGCGCCTCTTCAGCCTCTTGAGTACTTCCCCAAATAAAAAAATGGCTCCGAAGGCAGGACTCGAACCTGCGACAACCTGATTAACAGTCAGGTGCTACTACCAACTGAGCTACTTCGGAATAATGGTGGGCCTAAATGGACTCGAACCATCGACCTCACGCTTATCAGGCGTGCGCTCTAACCAGCTGAGCTATAGGCCCATTTTGGAGCGGGTGATGAGAATCGAACTCACGACATCAGCTTGGAAGGCTGAGGTTTTACCATTAAACTACACCCGCATAAATGGTGGGTCAGGACGGAATCGAACCGCCGACACTTAGAGCTTCAATCTAATGCTCTACCAACTGAGCTACTGACCCTTGTTATCCATGCTAAGCTTACTATCCTTTGCTTTTCATGTCTATTCATTAAAAATAATGGCGGTCCCGACCGGGATCGAACCGGCGATCTCCTGCGTGACAGGCAGGCATGTTAACCGCTACACCACGGGACCTTTTTGGTTGCGGGGGCCGGATTTGAACCAACGACCTTCGGGTTATGAGCCCGACGAGCTACCACTGCTCCACCCCGCGATAATTATATTCTTTTCGAGTTTTCAAGCACCATTTATAAAATAAAACTGGAGGAGGTAGAGGGATTCGAACCCCCGCGCGGTGTTACCCGCCTGTCGGTTTTCAAGACCGATCCCTTCAGCCAGACTTGGGTATACCTCCGTAACAATATATAAATGGTGGACCTTGCAGGACTCGAACCTGCGACCGGACGGTTATGAGCCGTCTGCTCTAACCAACTGAGCTAAAGGTCCTTTAAGATGGCGGCAGAGGGGATCGAACCCCCGACCTTACGGGTATGAACCGTACGCTCTAGCCAGCTGAGCTACGCCGCCAGGATCTTTATACTGGTTATTTATTATGGTGGAGCCTAGCGGGATCGAACCGCTGACCTCCTGCGTGCAAGGCAGGCGCTCTCCCAGCTGAGCTAAGGCCCCATAATAGTTTTTAGGAAATGGTCGGGAAGACAGGATTCGAACCTGCGACCCCTTGGTCCCAAACCAAGTGCTCTACCAAGCTGAGCTACTTCCCGTTCATTCTTTTGGCGCGCCCGACAGGAGTCGAACCCATAACCTTCTGATCCGTAGTCAGACGCTCTATCCAATTGAGCTACGGGCGCATTAAAAATGGTGCCGAGGACCGGAATCGAACCGGTACGGTAGTCACCTACCGCAGGATTTTAAGTCCTGTGCGTCTGCCAGTTCCGCCACCCCGGCACATTTGGAGCGGAAGACGAGGTTCGAACTCGCGACCCCCACCTTGGCAAGGTGGTGTTCTACCACTGAACTACTTCCGCATGTGCATAAGTTTTTT
>NZ_JBNNMG010000137.1:0-1898 GCF_050272555.1 Lysinibacillus sp. NPDC047702
AGTAGGAGACTAGCCATTAATTGACTAGTCGACCTCTCAGTCGAGTAGCCAATGGGGTTTTCACCCAAAGGCTCTCACAGAACCGTACGTGAACCTCTCGATTCATACGGCTCTTATCATTCAACCATTAAGGAAACATTCCAAGAGCCCAATGAGCAAACATTCTGGGCTCTCTTTTTGCAAGTTTATTGAGCCAATCTTTTGCACGCTTTTTATGTCCTCTGAACCTTTTAAATTTACACATTGCCCACTTAACTAATCTTCGATTTACACAGTCAATAGAATACCGTACTGCTGATGGATTGTATTTCATGAAATAATTTAGCCATCCTCTAATAGTTGGATTTATCATTTCAGCTATTATTTCAATTTTACTTCCTGTAAAGCTATGTATTCTCATTGCTTTAATTTTATCTCTGAAAGATTTTGTGGACTTTTTACTTACTGATGGCAGAAAATTAAATTGCAACCTTCCTGTTCGGTCTTTAATAAAAGTTTTACGGAACGTATAACCTAGAAAGTCGAACTCTGTGACAGAATATTCCTTTTCTCTTTCCTTATCCTTGCAATATATAATCTTTGTTTTCTCTGGATGTAGTTCTAGCTTGCACTCTTTCATCCTTTGATTTAATCTAGCTAAAATCTCCATTGCTTCTGCTTCGGTCTTACAATGTATAATAGCATCATCTGCATATCGCTCAAATGGTGCTTCAGGATTTGTTCCAACCATCCATGTATCAAAGGCATAATGCAAAAACAGATTCGCTAGAACAGGACTTATTACACCACCTTGCGGTGTACCACAGTTTCGTTCAATCTTTTCTTCTTTTGAATTGATAAATGGCGCTTTGAGCCATCTTTCAATGTACATCAGTATCCAAGGTTCATTTACATGCTTTCGTACTGCTCGCATTAGTAATTCATGATCGATATTGTCGAACAGTCCTTTAATGTCGAGCTCTAATACATAATCATATTTCCAACACATCTTTCTTGCTTGCCCAATTGCATCTAATGCGGATTTATTTGGTCTGTATCCATAAGAATTTTCATGAAACAGTGGCTCCACTTTCGGTTCAAAATACATCTTAACCACCATTTGCGCTATTCTGTCGCTGACAGTCGGAATCCCTAAACCTCGCTTCCCACCTGTTTTCTTCGGTATTTCAACTAGCTTTACTGGTGGTGGAAAATAACATCCCGAGCTCATTCTATTCCATATTTTATAAAGGTTTTCTTTGAGGTTCTCTTCAAACTCTTTAATATCTTGACCGTCAATCCCAGCGCTTCCACGATTTGCCTTGACTCTTTTAAACGCATCCAGTACAACATGTTTTGAAATCTTATATGGTTTACTCTCTTCCATCAAATCCTCCTGTTTTACCAGTTGTTCTCAGTTTTCAAGTTGAATGATGATGTCCCTTCGCTCCATTGCCGTTACAGTAACTTCCTCACTACTACGAACATCTCCGCCCCTATCATCTCGCCTCGCTATTTCGACCTCGCATTTCTGTGCTTGTATCTTTTCACTTACCATCGAGATGCAGGTTCCTGTGTTTCACATTAGAGCCTGATATACACTCATGCCACCTTAATACCGTTTGCCAAGTAGACAGCTTTCCAGGTTATCTTCTACTCTTATCCTTGCCTAGTGGTGAAAAACAAGTTTTGACAAAGTTTTACGTTATCGATACTTCTTCAGTGGTTCACTTGCGTTCATCTTTGTATATCTCACATGATTGATTTATTTCAACCTTTTCCCTAGACGCTCACCACCACAACTCTTTATTGCAGCAGCTTAGGGTTGTTTGATAGATTTGCCTGTTTCAATCTCTATCGAGGGGCCTTTCCTCATCTCTAATGTGCCTTTGCACAGCACACCACCACCGTACGTACGG
>NZ_JBNNMG010000138.1:0-1849 GCF_050272555.1 Lysinibacillus sp. NPDC047702
TGGCGGACCTTTCAGTGTGTCTTTAGACATGGGCCAGTACCCCAGCGTTTCACGCGTAGAGCAAACCACCAGTTAGACTGGTGGTTCTGATTATGTCTATGGCTGGCGTGAAGAATTGCTCAACTTGAGAGTGGAATCATTCGGGTAAGGTTGAGAACTGCTCAGTTAGAGAGTAAGGTCGCACGGGCAATGTCGAGAGCCGCTCAGGTGGAGAGTGAAGTCGCTCGGGCAATGACGAGAACCGCTCAGGTGGAGAGTGAAGTCGCTCAGGTAAGATCGATAACCGCTCAGGTAGAGAGTGAAATTGCTCGGGCAATGACGAGAATCGCTCAGGTGGGGTAAGAAGTCGCTCGGGCAATGACGAGAATCGCTCAGGTGGGGTAAGAAGTCGCTCGGGCAATGACGAGAATCGCTCAGGTGGAGTAAGAAGTCGCTTGGGTAAGATCGAGAACCGCTCAAGTGGAGAGTGAAGTCGCTCAGGCAATGTCGAGAATCACTCAGGTAGAGTATGAAATTGCTCGAAAAGGGTGAAAAACGACTCAGGTCAAAAATAAAATCAACTAAATTGGGCCAAATATTCACAAATTTTCTTAATATTAATCTTTTTCGCAAACTTAAGGTGATTAAATTTTTAATTTAGAAAAAGCTATTTGCAAAGGTGATAAAACTTGCTATAGTCTAGGCAAAAAGAAAGGAGAATTTCATGATATTAAAACCATTTGAACAAGCAACAATTATACCAGGATTACGTGCATTGGTTCATCGATTGGATTCAAATCATTCGCTGCATTTAAAAGTTTCGCAAGAGTTACAGCAATTAGAAGCAGGCGATTTTGGAGAACAATGTATAATAAGTGAATTGCAAAAACTATCAAAGACACTGGAAATCTATGTTTTGCATAATATTACTTTGTTTGAGCCTGTTCCTATTCAGCTTGATGTTGTAGTTATTACTCCTTATGATGTAGTTGTTATTGAAAGTAAAAATATACGTGGGAGGATTGAATTGAAGCATCATCCAAGACAAATGGTCCGTATATTAGAAAATGGTGACAAACATATTTTTAATCATCCAGAAATTCAACTCGAAGAATATATTTTTGGATTAAATTCTTTTTTTAAACAACTTAAGTTCCAAATAGAAGTGACAGGGATTATCGTTTTTCCTTTTAATAACGCTGAAATTTATTATGAACAAGGAAAGTTTCCGATTTTAATGAGGCGTGAACTGTCCTATTTCCTAAGACAACATTTAAATAAAAATAAATCACAACGAACGATTCCAAAATCACAAATAGCTAATCTCTTACTAAAGCATCATCGTGCTTTTCAGACTTCCCCATTATGCACCTACTACAATATTAATCCAAAAATTCTTCAACAGGGTATATTCTGCAGACATTGTAAGCAGTCAAAAGTAATCCGACAAAAGCATAGCTGGTTTTGTCCGGCTTGTAAAAAGTATGACAAATTAGCTCATCATCAGGCATTGCAGGATTTTTGTTTATTGATTGATGAGAAAATTAATACACAATCCGCACGTTATTTTTTAGCATTATCAAATCGACATCTTACAAAAAGGCTGCTACAGGAATTTTCTAAGAAAAAGGAAGGATGTAACAATAAGACATTTTATTATTTAAAGGACGATTAAAAGAGCTTGCTTAGGGGATGTGAAAATTTATTCGAGACTGCTGAAGAAAGGAGAGTAGTCGCTCGGGTAGCACCGAGATTTGCTCAGGTAAGGAAAGAAATTGTGATTAGTATAAATAATGGACACGGAAAAGTGAGCGTATGTATGATAATCCTAATTACATTAGAGGACGTGTTCAACATGACTAAAAGATCC
>NZ_JBNNMG010000139.1:0-1805 GCF_050272555.1 Lysinibacillus sp. NPDC047702
CCTGATTTCATTGTACGGCTGGGGGTTTTTTCTTGTCCATAGCTAGAAGCTCTTTAGAACCCCTCGCATAGCAAGGGGTTTTCAAAAGATACAAATCAAAAAATCCAAAACACTGCTAGATCAACGTTTTGGATTTTTTGATTTTGTTAAAAGGCGATTTTAAGTAGCTATCTAAAATCCCTATGTTTATTGTAGTTTTTTATATTTGGATAACCATCACGGAGTGGTATTTTCTGGGTTTATTCCAATGAACCTTATTAGACGAAACAGATTTAGGGTTCACCAATTCCCATTGCAAATAAAGCCAATAAGATTCCTAAAATAGATAAAATGCCATAAGTATTGATTAGAAAATATATATCAGCATTTGGACCTCTTTTTTACAGGAAATAACAATACTTATTAATACAAATAATATAGATATGACACCTAAAATCTTTCCTGCTTGTCTTTTATTTAAAACTATCTCCCCTTGTTAGTTCATAGCCATAATATAATACTTTTAACTTTTGCAAAGTTTATACATCGAACATAAAGTGAAATTTCTCTAAATATTATTACTAATTCCATTAGGAGGAAACTCTGCTCCATACTCACTTTTCAGAGCAAAAGAAAAACACCCCGAAGGATGTTAATTACTTTTATTACGGTTTAATTGGTTTTCAATACCAGCACGATCAATTTGTATCCAATATTCTGCTATTTTTTCATCTTCAATTCTATATATTGCGCTTGCTATTTCAATAACTAGAAGACCTGTTGGCTGAAAACCATCAACTTCCCCAACATGCGTACCAACTTGTTTCCAGCGTACATATACTTTATTCCCTTGTACCAAGAACTCTTGGATTTCTAATGAAAAATCGCCATATGCTTCTAGCATTTCTCTTACATGGTCTGCATAATCTCTCGGTGTTCTTATAACCGTTAATTCCTCTTCAGAAATAACTTGATGTGCCAATACTTGGTCTGCCATTAATTCAGTTGCGTAATCTGGATTATTCCCTGACCGTACTTCTTCAAAAAATTGCTTCACAATTTGCTCTGGTGTCATTTGAACCCTCCGCTATATTTTACTATACATTTTGGCGAGGTTAACGATATCTCGCCATACTTAATAATAATTCGAGAGGCAACAAATTGGAATCATATTCTATAAATAATACACTTAAAACCATACTAAACTCTACTCAGCAGATAGTACATGTATGACAACGCTCTTCAATAGCTCGAGATATCTACTAACCGAAAAACAGCTAAGATCTTTTTTATTTAATTGGCAGTTTGGCAGTTTTCAAAGCAAGATAAAGCTCTTCTACTTGTTACACAGTAGCGCATCGAGGGGATGTAATTCAATTCTTAGCTGTAGAGTGTGACGGCGCTGCGGCTTTTTTGATACAATTTAAATATATTACATAACGAGGTGAAATCATGGAAAACGAAAAATTAGTTTGTAAGGCTTGTGGTAGTGATTCCTTTACAACTGGGCAAGTTGGCGGTACTACCAGCCAAGGTAATATAAGACCAATAGGATCGATAATTGCAGTAGGTTCGCCTCTTCTTATGACTTTTTGTAAGAACTGTGGAGAAGTAGCTTCATTTAAAGTTGCAAAACCAGAATATTTTAAATAACTTCTTATAGTTTTATGAGTGAGGAATTATCGGAGATTTAAAAGACTTTAAAACATGGTGTTTTGAATTTTAAAAAAATCGTAAATTGCAATATCAAGTTAGACACTTTTTTTAATACATCCCATGTCCGTATATTTTCTGTTCCTTTTCACTTTCATGTTTATTGTCTGTCG
>NZ_JBNNMG010000140.1:0-1656 GCF_050272555.1 Lysinibacillus sp. NPDC047702
TTATAACATGAATCAACTAGTTTTGCCTTTAGATTTAGAAGTGAAGTTACAAAAGAATGATATTGCCTTCCATATCCACCATTTAGTCGAAAGTATCCCGCCCGAAGCGTTTGAACCATTCCTTCGAAATGAGGGCTGTCCTGCCTACCATCCACGCATGATGCTTAAAATTATCTTATGTGCCTACACGCAATCTGTCTTCTCAGGGCGCAAAATTGAAGGACTTTTAAAAGATAGTCTTCGGATGATGTGGTTAGCTCGAGGAAATGAACCAACCTACCGCACAATCAACCGATTCCGTGTCCAATCAGAGGTGAAGGAGTTAATTCGTCAATGCTTCGTTCAATTCCGCTGTCAGCTGGTACAGGAAGAATTAATTGATCAGGAAGCCATTTTTATCGACGGAACTAAGATTGAAGCAAATGCGAACAAATTTACATTCGTGTGGAAAAAGTCAATTGAGAAATATCATAACGGACTAATTGAGAAGTCTAACCAGCTATACGATGAACTACTTGAAAAAGAAATCATCCCAGAAATTGAACGGGAAAATGAAAAGGAATTAGCATTGGAAGACCTCGCTCAAATGGTCGAAAAAGTAGATGAAGTAATCGCTGAATATGATCGAAAAATTGAGGACTCATCAGATGTAGCAGAGCGAAAGGCTTTAAGAACGGAACGGAAATTCCCAAAGAAAGCCCGCAAACAATTAATCGACTATATTGAACGCAAACTAAAATACCAAAGAGACTTCGAAATCTTTGACGAACGAAATAGTTATTCGAAAACAGACCCGGATGCGACATTTATGCGTATGAAAGATGACTATATGAAAAATGGTCAATTGAAGGCAGGTTATAACATACAAGTGGCAACAGAAGGTCAGTATGCGCTTGCCTACAGCATTTTTCCAAACCCAGCGGATACACGTACATTAATCCCATTTTTAGATGAAATCGAACAACATTATTTTAAACTACCAAAACACATCGTCGCAGATGCCGGATATGGCAGTGAACAAAATTATGATGATATCCTTTCGAATCGTAAGCGAGAAGCCTTAATCACGTACACCATGTATGTAAAAGAACAGAAGAAAACGTATAAGCAAAACGAATTCAATACAGCGAACTGGAATTATGATAAAGAAAATGATCGATACACATGCCCAAACCAACAACATCTTGTATTTAAATATCGTACCACGAAAACGGATAAGTATGATTTCGCGCGTGAGTTTAAGGTATATGAATGTGAAGACTGTTCCGGATGCCCCCTCCGTTCATTATGTACAAAAGCAAAAGAAGGAAATAATCGTAAGTTAATGGTGAATGAGAAGTGGGAACAACAAAAAGAATATGTGAGAGCAAAGCTTTCAGAAGAAAAAACGAGTACCCTTTATCGTCAACGCAAAATTGACGTGGAACCAGTTTTTGGATTCTTGAAGGCTAATTTGCGTTTCACTCGATTTTCTGTACGAGGAAAATCGAAGGTGGAAAACGAGATGGGCCTCGCATTAATGGCTGTGAATTTAAGAAAATTCACAGCCATTAGCTAAAAGCTATCTGGAAAAACATAAAAGATAGAGAAATCCGACTTTGAATTCATTCAAAGTCGGATTTCTCACGAATTGAAGCTAGTTATGTCCCAGCCTCT
>NZ_JBNNMG010000141.1:0-1618 GCF_050272555.1 Lysinibacillus sp. NPDC047702
GAAAGCGTAGTGCTAACGCAGCGGCAGCAACATGATGTTTTTTTGTGCGAAAGCGTAGTGCTAACGCAGCGGCAGCAACATGATGTTGGTCACTCGGGCGTTTTCACAGGAAGTGAAGTTCTTAGCCTGAGTTCCCCTATTTCAGCGGGCGTTTGTACACCCACTGAATAGAAAAAAACCGCATTCATTTCGCCACCTATAGAGATGGGAGTATTCTGCTGAATAAAGATAAATTTTCATACTAAAATAAAGTAGCAGCATCAAATATTTTTCAGTGAGAAAGAGAAACAACCATGAGGTCAACACGATGTTGGTCACGAAGGTTCTGTTACTATCGCTTAGTTACGCTTTAGAACAGGAAGCATGCATAACTACCATCCTTATATCTTTTGAATAAGACAAGCTATATCAAAGCTAGTAAAGGCTAAACTTACAACGAGACAGTCATTCTATTAAGTATAAGTAGCCTTCTATCTAGCACAAAAACTCGTCAATCGTGCACATACCCTTATCAAGTCAGCAATCTCCCCCTCAAAGCAGAGATTTCCTTATGTATTCGACAAAATAAAAGTCTTCGTATAAAGACATTGGATTTTTAGTAGCCTAGAATGGAGGTCACTTTCATTATGCCACATTCACAAAGTGTCTCCCTTGATTCAACACTATGAAAAAGTCTCCTTTATAGAAGATGCGTGATCAACAAGAATATACGTATGGTTGAAAATAATTTCTTTTCTAATTAACGGTTTAAATTTACCATAAATATTATATTTACATTCAATATTATCACTTTGGCGTATTTGTAGCTGCCGCTTTGCTTTCGCTACAGATAAACCGTCCGGATTTTGAATTGTGCCCAGACCTGCAGATGTTTTTTTTGAGAAAGCGTAGTGCTAACTTAACATCAGTAGCACGATGTTGGTCACTCAAGCGTTTTCACAGGATGAGAAGATCTTAGCCTGAGTTCTGCTATTTCAGTAGGTGTTTGGACACCCACTGAAAAGGACCAAAATCGCATTCATCTCACCATCTGTAGAGATGGGAGTTTTCTTTATCTGCTGCTGTCGCTACGCTACACGCATAAAATATCTGCCTCTATACTTTCGATACAAAAAACATTTGCTGAATGAAGATAAAAAAGTTCTTATGATTAATAAAAATCATAAGAACTTTTGATTATTAATTATAATGGCGGTCCCGACCGGGATCGAACCGGCGATCTCCTGCGTGACAGGCAGGCATGTTAACCGCTACACCACGGGACCTCTCTAAGACATTAATAAATATATCATAGAGATCATCCATATGCAATCATTTTATCACATTAGTTGTATTAGATTTTACTAATGTTATATGCTTGTCGTTATTATATTCTACTATTTCCCTAATACCATTTCGTTATATTTTCATTTTTTTCTCAGCCATGATATAACTCATGTTCATTTATCATGTGACTATAGCATTTTTGAAAAAGAACGGCTATAACACAAAAAAGCCAAGGAATTAATCCTCGACTTTTCAAACGCCTAGCAATGTCCTACTCTCACAGGGGGAAGCCCCCAACTACCATCGGCGCTAAAGAGCTTAACTTCCGTGTTCGGTATGGGAACGGGTGTGA
>NZ_JBNNMG010000142.1:0-1595 GCF_050272555.1 Lysinibacillus sp. NPDC047702
AAACCTATAACTGCAATATAATCACCAGGCAAAAACTCAATTTTTTTGATGGTTGTAATACGTGCTGAGCTTTCCTCAAAATCGATTTTTTCACCTACTTGAACAGTTCGAGGTTTTGTAACGATGCGGAATGGTACGGATTTAACGGGAGCCACTACTCATTCCCCCTTTTTAGTTATCGCTTTTAGCAAAGCCCTGTCAGTAAGCTTGTCCACCGATTGACCTTTAGCTTGTAGCGCCTTAATTAAATGATTGCGGATTTTTTGATGTCTGCTCATAGTCATTTCGCCTTTCCTAACATAGCTAGTATTTTCTGTCGTTCTGCTTCAAAGTCCATAACTGGTGTTGTGGACTCTTCTGTGGTTGTTGAAGTTTGATTGATGTCATCATTTCTATTTTCAAACCAATCAGGTATTGGCTCTTTACGTCCATTTTGTTTATTCGAATAAGAGCTCTGGTTTCTTTTTCTTTGTTCAAATGCTTGCTCTGATCTTAATACGTCTTGCAAAGTGGTAAATCTTTGATGCTGCCAATTTAACAAAATACGCTCGGTATATTTAACTGTTACGGCATTAGCAAATGATGTTCGTTTTATTGCTTCTAAGATTAAATCCTTAGGATACTCATAAGCCCAGTATTCCAGTGTCTGAATTTCAATCGGGGAAAGTGTATGTTTTACATTCTCTTGGAAGAAGGATGTTATTTCGAATGCGACAGCATCTTTATCTATATCATCTGTATAATTTGTATTATTAATTAATGTATTATTACCCTTCGCCTTTCCCGAAGGGGGGGCTTCGACATTCCGAACACCACCTTCGGGATTCCGAATACCTGTTTCGATTTTCCGAATACCCTCTTCGGTTTCTCGAATGGGTCTACCTGTAAAGATTTCATGCATTTTATTTACACGAAGAATACGTGTTTCTACTTGTTTTGTACCTGGTTTATAGGTTACTAAGATTTCGATTAAGCCTTTCTTCCTCAGTTCATTGATAATTTCAGAACATCTGCTTGTACTTAATTGAAAAAAGTTTGCAAAATGTTTATTTGAGGCAAAACAACCATGTTCGTTATCTAAGCTATCAATCTCTACTAAAAACACTTTTTCTTGTAAAGTAAGCTCTTTTGTAAGCCAAATATTAGAGGGAATCCAAATACCCTTGAAGTCTCTTTGATTGTTTCCTGACACGTCTTCCCCTCCTATAAAAATCCGTCTAGGCGTTCACAAACAGCAAAACTACCACTTACTTTGATGATTTTATAATTTGGATAGCGTTGCATGTATGTAAGCACCAGACGCTTAATTTCAGCTTTATTCCCCTTCGCCTGCTCAAAAATCCATTGAGGCAATAACACTCTATGTGGTACATAATTCATTGTGCTACTTGCATTTTGATAGCACGCAAATACTGAATTAAGCTATCCGCTTCTTTTGTTGTTAAAATATCCGAATTCTTATCAGGAATTTTACATTTCTGCATGGCACCGTTATAAGCGGTATTAGGATCTGAGCCATAAGCTGCAGCGACTTCACTCAACAATCTTGCTATTTCGTTAAACTGTTCCTGAGTCCTTAGACCGTTGTTGTTAGG
>NZ_JBNNMG010000143.1:0-1562 GCF_050272555.1 Lysinibacillus sp. NPDC047702
CTTTGATAATATCGCTCATGTGAAAATCTTGAATGTTTTCTGCCTTTAATTTAGAATCTTGTAATGAAACTTCAATATTCATAGTGACCTCCTGATTTTTGTGATATACTAGATTTATCGATTCTATTTATTTTCTGCTGTTTAATCGTCCACACGATTAAGCAGTTTTTTATTGCCAGCAAATCATAATTACTGGAACACCAATAACAATCATGAGTAATCCACACTTCACACAAAACTCCTTATGCTTTTGATCTCGTTCATCATCAGGCATATACAGATAGTTCACTAGCCATTTCACCATCTGAACCACCAATTTCCCACAGATATTAAGCGTTGTCTTAGCGATAACTTGTCCCATCTTTTTGATTTGAACATTGGGCACCTCCATTAGTTGAAGCCTTTTTATTCAAACTTTTAGCTTTCAAACTGTTCCAGAACATCTCATTTCCTAGACCGAAGGAGCTTTTCTTTCTTGCAATAGCACACGCATCTTCTTTGGAGTATGTTGGCATTGTTGCGGCAGTATAAGCATCCCATCCTCTTTTTAATCGATACCTAAACGTATCTAGCTTGATGCCATTTTTTAGGGCTAGTTTTACTAATTCAGAAGGAAGTTTACGATTTTTACTCGCAATTTTCTGTATAATCTCAGCTTTTGAATTGACAGGTTCTTGAGATGCTCTTTCTAAAGTCCATCCTCTGCTAATTCGAGAGGTAAAAGTTTTCATAGGGATTTGATTCCTATTTATTAATTCCAAAATCTCCTTTGGATACTTAGTTCGTTTTTGTACAGGCGTTGTAATTGCTTTGTGCTTTGGCCACCCATATCTTCTGATTCGTACTTCCAATGTCTTTCTACTAATTCCTCTCTTTGCTGCTTCTTGATAGTCCTCGTCCGTTATGTAGTAATCGTACGGATTTCGAAGCATGATACTCACCTCACTATTTTTTTATCTATTAAGTTAGTTGTTGAAGCCTGTCTATTACTCTATCTACGGCTGTGTAATCAATTTTTGGCGTAGTCTGCAGTACTTCTAAACTGCGAATAATATCGTAGGCTCTCTCAATGGCTAAATCGTAATCCTCCATCACCATATTTGTTTCAATTGCTGCCAAGGCTCCGTAAATCGCTTTCCTGTGCTTGATTACTGTCACGACATCCACAATATGAAACCTCCTACAATTGGTAATACTTGATTAATAATTGATAAAGCATCCACTCCGTACATCATTGCTGCAGCCGCCAATTGTCCATCTGTAATTCGGACCCACTCCATGAATGTTGGCATATCTATTGATTTTATTTCTTTTTCAAATTTGGAAATACAAGAACGGCTGCGATGTAATTTATCTGCTAATTGTTGCTGAGTAAGATCTGCTTTGACTCGTAATGCTTTTAGTATTGCTCCGTATTGCACGTATTCTCACCACCTGTCTCCATGTTCCGAATTGGAACGAAGGGAGCAAAAGCGGAACAAAGTATAATTGGCAAATAAGTTAATATATAGGCAAGAGGTTTATTGCCCAAACCTCTTAACAGTTTAGTAGTTTAGTAGAGG
>NZ_JBNNMG010000144.1:0-1493 GCF_050272555.1 Lysinibacillus sp. NPDC047702
ATGTTCACTACCTCTGCTTACGTGTCTTTGTTTTTTTTCTAATTGTAGAAAAAAATAAAACTGAAATTTCGGTTAATATTTATGCGATGCTAGTGACTTAATATATATAAACCATAAATAACGGCACATAGTAGCAATATACGTAATATTCGTGAGGTTAACGTAAAACGATACTTCTGCAATATTTTTTTCTCTTTTTCCTGCGACCACTCAGTCATCTTGAAATCCTCCATTCTTCTTGATTATTTCAGCTAAGCGCTTACGTGCTCGATGTAACAGTATTTTCACCTGCCCTTCTGTTAGCTCCAATGCCTCTTGTAGCTCCTGATATGTAAATTGTTCATACTCACGTAAATATAAAATTGTTCGGTAATTTTCAGGCAAAAATTTTAATAATGACTGGATATCCTCCGTCGCTTCAAGCTTGAGAATATCAACTTCAGGCAGACCATAAGGACTAAGCATGTCATCCTTCCAAAATAATTGTGCAAATGGGATAGTCCTTCTTCTTTTTTGCTTGCGCCATTCATCTAAATACGTATTCCGTGCTACTTTAAACAACCATGCTCTCACATCCTCCTCTTTATAAAATTACAGCGATACCGTAGCTCGTACAAAGGTTTCTTGTACTAAATCTTCCGCTATATGTACTGACCCAGACATTTTCAGCAGAAAATAATATAACGATTTCGCATATTCCTTATAAAGTAACTCAAGCTCATTCATCCGCTGCCTGTCCATGCATCCCCCTCACTTCGTGGTTTTCACAAGTAAAACGTCTGTCATTTCTAAATGTTACAGTAATTACTAATTTTATTTGAAAATAAAAAAGAGTCGATTATGAAGCGCATCCCATTGTCTTACAATGGAGCTCTTCTTTACTCGACTCTTTTTAATACCTATGCTTTTTTAACAAACTCTGACTTTAATTTCATGGCACCAAAGCCATCAATTTTACAGTCAATATTATGATCACCTTCAACTAGACGAATACTTTTCACCTTTGTACCAATTTTTAATGTTGAAGAACTACCCTTGACCTTTAAATCTTTAATAACTGTAACAGAATCACCGTCCGCAAGTAGGTTGCCGTTTGCATCCTTTACAATAAGTGTTTCTGTTTCTTGCTCTATTGCATCTGCACTCCATTCATGTGCACATTCTGGACATACAAAATTTGCACCATCCTCATACGTATATTCAGAATTACATTTCGGACAATTTGGATAAGCTGCCATTTCCGCTTCCCCCTTTATTTTTTTGCTAGGTTAATCCTACATATTCTCCTATCTTTACATAATACGCCCTATTAATCAAAGATTGTTCGCCTTTTTTGTTCGCATTTGTGAAAAATGTATGAAGCTATAAGATGAAGATAGGGCTAATATTTATTTAAAGTAACTCTAAATGAGCAAATACTCTTCAAATAATTACCATTAAGCAAAATAAAAAGACAGAATTCACCCTTTTGGTTAAAATGAAAGCTCTAACCC
>NZ_JBNNMG010000145.1:0-1430 GCF_050272555.1 Lysinibacillus sp. NPDC047702
TGAACTGCACCCAAAATATTGGACTTAAAAAATCTAATATAAGGGGGTGCAGTTAGTGATTTCTGACGAACAAAAATTAGCCGCTGTTATTGCTTACTTTGAAGAAAATGAAAGTACGTATCAGATTGCAAAAAGATTACAGATTGACCGACATTACATTCGATTATGGATTGAATTATATCGATATCATGGCATCGAAGGAATTATTCGTCCTCAGGGGTACACGAATTATGAAGATTCTTTTAAAATAAAAGTAATTCAACACCTGATAGAGACGGGCGATTCGCTCTTACAGACCGCTGCGAAGTTTAATATTCCTTCTCGTGAAACCGTTCGAAGATGGAAAAAACAATGGATGTCAAAGGCTGGAGAGGTGCTCTATCAAATAGAAAAGGAGTGCCAATCGATGCCAAAAAAACATACACCTGCGAACGATTTAAATGAGAAAACGATGGATGAGTTAAAAGAAGAAATTGAATATTTACGTATGGAAAATGCCTATTTAAAAAAGTTGAAAGCCTTAGCTCAAGAAAAGGATGCATTCAAACCAAAGAAAAAGTAAGAGCTGTATATGAGCTAAGGCTGGATTTTCCTCTTCAAGCTCTATTAAAGGTGGCAAAATTAAAGAAAAGTACGTATTATTATCACCTTCAAAAATGGACAAAACCAGATAAATATCAAGAGATCAAAGAACGAATTCAGACGCTTTTTCATCATCATAAGGGGCGTTATGGTTATCGTCGTATTTGTTTAGCCCTCCGTAATGAAGGATTTTTCATCAACCATAAAACGGTTCAACGATTGATGCAGGAGTTGGGCTTAAAAGGGAAGGTACGCCCTAAAAAATACCGCTCGTATAAAGGGACAGTGGGCTATGTTGCAGAGAATGTAATCCAGCGCGATTTTGAAGCCACTGAACCAAATCAGAAATGGGTAACCGATGTAACGGAATTTAAAATGAATGGCCAAAAAGTCTATATTTCAGCTGTATTAGATTTATTCAGTCGAGAAATTGTTGGATATGAGGTATCGAAATCACCTAATTTTGAGTTAGTTCAACAGTCTTTTAAAAAGGCGTTTACGTATACAAAGTTACAGAAAAAAAATGACTTAATCATTCATTCTGATCAAGGATGGTTATATCAAATACAACGTTTTCAAGAGTTATTAGCAACTTATGAAATCAAGCAAAGTATGTCACGGAAAGGAAATTGTTTAGATAATGCCGTGATAGAAAGCTTTTTTGGCATAATGAAATCAGAATTTCTGTACATGACTACGTTTAAAAACTATGAAGAATTCAAAAAAGCATTAGCAGACTATATCCACTATTACAATCATGAACGGATAAAAATAAAACTCAACGGAAAAAGTCCAGTTGAGTTTCGAAAGGTTTCTTAAAAAGTTCAAACTTTTGGGGTCAGATCACT
>NZ_JBNNMG010000147.1:0-1334 GCF_050272555.1 Lysinibacillus sp. NPDC047702
TGCTGTGGCAATGAAAGGCACCTCCTTTAATTGATACCTTTATAGTACCGAGAGGTGCTACGTGATTATATGCGTTATTTGAATACGGGCTTACATTTCAACTAGGTTATTCGCCAAAATATCGCAATATTTCCTGATGCGGTCATCTTTATGTATACATTCAATAATTAAAATCTTACAAGTTAATCCAAAATAAATTTGATTTTCTTTAATTGTTTCATATTGAAAAGCTTTAGTTAAAGGTGTTAATGGTCTATAGATAATTGGTGTGATACAACATAAAGGAGCAGAACATCCGGGTAGAATAGCTAATCCAATAGGAAAGTCTGAAAAAATAGTTATTTGAGAACTTTCGGTAAGAATATCCACACTACTATTCTTTAACTTGTTGTTAATTATTTTTCCTATTCGTCTTAGTGTTCTCCAAATATATTTATTACTAATGTTATTACCTTTGCAATGTACTTCTAATTGAAGTAATTCGTCGAATAATTCTTGAGGTGCTTTGTCGAGCTTTATATATAGTGCATTTTTAGCAATAGCTCTATGGTAACCTATGAACTCAATGATGTCTTTCTCAATAGAAGGTAGATTTAACGATCTATTAAAATATTTTGATTGTTTTGTTGCAATACCTGGCATCGTTATTACTAAATGTGAGGGTTGAAAATTTAAGTTTTCGTTTAAAGGATTAATTAGTCTTTTAGCAATTTGATCATCCATTTTTGAAATCTGTTGTGCCATTGAAATTAATCTATAATGCATATTTAAATTTATGGTATTGAAATTTGTATAATTATCTATATTTCTGAAAAGTTCCTTTAAATATCCAAATTGATTAGCTAAAGGGATAAGGGGCAAAATCCCCTGAGTTGATTTTGTACTTAATTTAATAAAAGAATAATCGTCACATACCTCGATGTTGTTTGTAGAAGTATTAATATGTTGTGCTAATTTTGTCCAGTGTATTTGAAGTAAGTTCGAAGAAATATCAGATATTTTTACTATACCTAAGACACTGTTAGAAACATCTATACTACCAATTAAATCTTCATATAATTCATCTTCACAAATTATTAATGTTGGGTGACCATAGTTATTACTAATATATTCATTAATATTGGTTCCTTTTAACACATATGGTATTGGAATGATATTATGAGGTTCGTCATGACCATTTAAAATCACATCAATGTCTAAATTTAAAACATCATAACCTATACGAGGTAAATGTAGAATTGATACTATGTCAAGAAAATGGACAGGGAAAATTGAGATTTTGCTTTAAATCTAAGCGCGCTATCGCTTGCTCGCCTCACAAAAAATTTAAGGGG
>NZ_JBNNMG010000148.1:0-1251 GCF_050272555.1 Lysinibacillus sp. NPDC047702
GGTTACGTTACTGGAGTCAGGTTAGCAGATGGTAATGATCAAATTACTGTAACAGGCTTAGATTTCTTACCAAGAATGATTTTCGTAAGGTCTCCAGCAGTAGTACAAAGTGCTGTGAGTTCTGTATACATTCATAAAGATGAATTTTTTGTAAGTCTACCTAACCATATGTCTTTTTATATTAGTGGTGATGGTGGTACTCAATTCAGTGGAATTGTAACTATCACTAATGATGGATTTACAATTAAAACAGGCAATCCGTTTAAAGGTACATCGCTAGAAGGACAAAGTGTTGATTACAATTGGCTAGCTTTTAGTTAGCAAAAGAAAATACAGAAGTTGTATAAACGCAGTAAATGACTAGCGTTATTTTTTATGCAATTTTTACGCTGTGAGAGCATTCGAGATTAGCAACGGTACACTGTGCTGAATCTCGATGCTTCTCAAGGCTTTTATTTTTAGGGCAAAGGACTGGTGATGTTATTGGAACACGTACCAACTGTAGAGCTCCGCCTAGCGGACCACGAAAAAAGGCTCCAACACTTGGAGAAACAAGACATCAAGAAAGACAAACGACTTGAAAACATTGAACAAAGCTTCACGAAATTAGAAAATACAATACTTAAAGAGAATCAAGAAACAAGAAATCTATTTAAAGAAATAACAGATCGCCAATGGCAGTTAATAGAGGGTCGTGATAAGGCAGAGGAAGCAAAAGAAATACGTGAATACGAATTAAATGCTTCGGAAAGAAAAGATGAAATCGAGTTTAAGAAACAAAGATTTAACGCTACAGTTGAGTTATTTATTAAATTACTAACAGCTGGTGGATTAATTTACTTACTTATTGAGTCGTTATTTAAAAATTAAAATTGGAGGGATTTATAATGGATTTAACAAATATTTTTATGATTGCAATGGTGATGGTAGCGATTGTTATATCGGTTGCAGAGGTACTTAAAAAGACTTTTAATCTTAATACACAATACATGCCGATCACATCAGTAGTGATTGGTATTTTTATTGGCCTGGTATTGTGGCCGTTATCTGAGTATCCAGTGTATGTTATGTTGATTGCTGGCTTTATTGCAGGGCTTACAGCATCAGGCACATTTGATCTCTTAAAGGCGGCTAAAAAAGAGGGTGAGCAGTAATGACTAGTGTAACAACAACGTGTCGTGATTTGGCTGAGTTAACGCCTGCTGCACAACTTGCTTGTCGACTTTTGTTTCAAGAGTGTGTAAAGGTTGG
>NZ_JBNNMG010000149.1:0-1125 GCF_050272555.1 Lysinibacillus sp. NPDC047702
ATGATACTTTTCTTGGCTTGATCTCTCGTTTTATACTTTTCATGAAAAACTAACTCTCTTTTGATGACGCTATGAAATGACTCGATACATGCATTATCGTAACAGTTTCCTTTTCTGCTCATACTTGTAATCATTCCGTTAGTTCGTAATACTTGTTGGTATTCCTTCGACGCATACTGGCTCCCACGATCTGAATGATGAATGAGTCCAGGAGTTGGAGTCTGAGTTCTGATTGCTCGTTTTAAGGCGAGGATCACTAATTCCTTTGTCATTCTCTCATCCATTGCCCAACCGATGATTCGTCTTGAATACAACTCCATAATCGTTGCTAGATAGAGCCAACCTTCACTGGTCCATATATACGTAATGTCAGCTACCCACGCTTGTCCAGGGCGTTCTACTTTGAATTGTTGGTCTAATAGATTTGGATATACTGGTAGATTATGTTTTGAATTCGTCGTCGCTTTGTATTTTTTCACTGTTTTTGAGCGAATGCCTTCTTCTTTCATAATTCTCGATACGGTTTTTTGCGATACAGAGACTCCTTCTGAATTCAATTGTTTTGTGATCTTTGGACTACCATAATTTCTTCTTGAGTCCAAATACACTCGTTTTATTTGGCTCGTTAACTTTTCTTTCCGTTCTTTTTGATTACTCTTTGGTCGATTTAGCCACTTGTAGTAACCACTTCTTGAAACACCTAATACTTCGCACATCTTTGCCACACGGAAATCGTGTCGGTGCTGTTGAATAAAGTTGTAAATTACTTCTGGTCTTTCGCAAAGATGCTCATAGCCTTTTTTAAGATGGCGTTTTCCTCTTCTAGGTCACGTATTCTTTTTTGTAAATCTTTATTTTCCTTGTCTTCGGGTTTTAAGTTCCCACTACCGACAAATGCAGCTTCCCCATCTTTACTAAATTTCTTTACCCAATTGTGTAATGTTTGTTCTGCAAGATCCAGCTCACGTGCAACCTCCGCAACCCTCTTGCCACTTTCAACTAATTGTACGGCCTCTAATTTAAATTCTTTGTCATAGCTTTTTCGTTTTGTCATCTTAGACACTCCTAGTAAATTGTTAAGATTATTATACTTTATAAACTCCCAATTCACTGTGTCCATAATTT
>NZ_JBNNMG010000150.1:0-1071 GCF_050272555.1 Lysinibacillus sp. NPDC047702
ACAGAACGACTTCTCGATAATGCACTATGAAAAAGAACGATGATCGGTCCTTGGCTTGGCACGCTGCGGAACACCCAATTGTAGGCATTCGATTGTCCTGATTTTCCGTCTGACCGATTGATAATTTGCGCATACGTTTCGTCCACATGCAGTACTGATTTCATCGTTAACATCTGTTTCATCTGTTCATAAATCGGTAAAAGCCAATCTTCTGCAGCACGAATAACCCAGTTTGATAGATTCTTATCATTCGTATGTAGGCCATATCGTTCCCACTCCTTTACCTGACGGTAAAGAGGTAAATACTGAATAAACTTATCGTAAATAAGCTTTGCTAAAACAGTTGGTCCTGCAATACTTCGCTGAATGGCAGCTTGTGGGGCTTTTCCACGTTTCATTTGTGCTTTTTGTGTGGCATCCATTTTACAGTGTTTGCACTCGTAGGCATGTTCAATATGTTGGATGCGTTTCATTATTGCAGGAATGAATTTTGCTTCTTCACGCGCAATCGTTGTACCAGCTTCAGTCATTTGACCAAGGCAACAGTCACATTGTGTGTTTTCAGGATGATGATGAATTTCTTCGATTTCCATTCCATCACGAAACGAATCATTTCGTTTTTTATGTAGTTTACGAACAACTGTATACATAACAGTTGACGTGCTTTGTTCTTCTGTGTGCTCAGATTCGCTAAAAGACGGGTCGTCTTCGAATAAAGAGCCTTGCCCATCCGGTGCTTGATACTTAGATTTTTCCGATTTAGAACCGTATAACGCCTTTGTTAATTGGCGAACTTGTTCAGTCAACGCTTCAATTTGTTGATTTGACTGAGCTAATTGTTGCTCAAGCAATCGAATTAATCGTTCATTTTGGTTTTCTTGCTTAGGAGAAGCATTAGTCAAATCATTCACCGCATTTCGTTTAGTATAAGTTATGGATGATTATACCACTTAGGTGAATAGATTTAAAAGACACCTGTTGCAGATTTCGAAATTGCCTTTGGCTGCTGAAGCGATAATCCTTCTAAGAGCCAGCGAAGCTCCTGTTGAGAAAGGTTACGCACTTCCTTTT